>BHES01000004.1 GCA_003864575.1 Enterobacterales bacterium | reverse complement strand
CCTGGCGGCAGTAGCGCGGTGGTCCCACCTGACCCCATGCCGAACTCAGAAGTGAAACGCCGTAGCGCCGATGGTAGTGTGGGGTCTCCCCATGCGAGAGTAGGGAACTGCCAGGCATCAAATTAGTTCCTTTTCCCCTGACAAGGAAAGATAACAGGAACGAACTTATATCAGACGATTTTTGATATAGGTGAAAGAACCGGTGGAGCGGTAGTTCAGTTGGTTAGAATACCTGCCTGTCACGCAGGGGGTCGCGGGTTCGAGCCCCGTCCGTTCCGCCACTTATTAAAATTATGCCTGCTTATTTTAGCAGGCATAATGTTAAGCATAATTTAGGGGCGTAGCTCAGTTGGTAGAGCACCGGTCTCCAAAACCGGGTGTCGCGAGTTCGAATCTCTCCGCCCCTGCCATTTAAAAGCCCTTCGCGTAAGCGAGGGGCTTTTTCATTTCAGTCATTCAAAAAATCCTCCCCAAATGCCCCTATCCAGGCTCTGATGCTGTGTCGACGATCCCTTCCTTCCCCTTTTTATACCTATTTATGAATTTTATCCTGCCTTATTACTGCTCATTTTTTGTGTTTTTTTAGCTGAATACATGCACTAAATGATTGTTCTACACGTATGTGACCTCGCGCATACTGCTTTTTTTTGTTTGTACTAAAACTACTAATCGTCCTATGACGCTAAAAATCTAACTCACTCCTCTCTCCTTTGTTTTTTGTTGGTCTCAGAGAACAAATAGAAGAAAGGCGCGTTAGTAAGACGTCTTAGCCGTATCCGAAAAGCGACAACAAAAAAACAGCGCAAGACTTAACGCGAGGAACGAATTATGTACAAGAAATTATTAGTGGCGGCAGCGGTAGCAACAGCATTTTGTGGAATGGCACACGCAGCACCTCTTGTTGTCGGTTTTTCACAAATCGGCTCTGAATCTGGCTGGCGTTCGGCTGAAACGAAAGTCTCTAAACAAGAAGCTGAAAAGCGTGGCATTACGCTGAAAATCGCTGATGCACAGCAAAAGCAAGAGAACCAGATTAAAGCGATCCGCTCCTTTATCGCTCAGGGGGTGGATGCCATTTTCATTGCACCGGTCGTCGCCACTGGCTGGGCCCCGGTTCTGACTGAAGCGAAGGAAGCCAAGATCCCGGTCTTCCTGCTGGACCGCACCATTGAAGTCAGTGACCCCTCTCTCTATACCGCCGCTGTCGCGTCAGACAGCGTACACGAAGGCAAAGTAGCCGGTGACTGGCTGGTAAAAGAAGTCGCAGGTAAGCCTTGTAACGTTGTTGAGCTGCAAGGAACCGTGGGTGCGAGCGTCGCACTAAACCGTAAACAAGGTTTTGCTGATGCCCTGAAAGCTGCGCCTAATGTCAAAATTATCCGTTCGCAATCCGGCGACTTTACTCGGAGCAAAGGTAAAGAAGTCATGGAAAGCTTCATCAAAGCTGAGCAAAACGGAAAAAATATCTGTGCCGTTTATGCACATAACGATGATATGGCAATCGGTGCAATCCAGGCGATTAAAGAAGCTGGTCTGAAACCGGGTTCACAAATCAAAGTCGTTTCGATCGATGGTGTGCCGGACATCTATAAAGCCATGCTCAATGGTGAATCGAATGCCTCAGTCGAGCTCACACCGAACATGGCTGGCCCTGCCTTTGATGCCTTGATCGCCATGAAAAAAGATGGCACGCAGCCACCAAAATTCATTCAGACACAATCTACTTTAGTGCTGCCTGATGCAGCGCAAAAAGAGTACGACATGAAGAAAGACATGGGTTATTAAGCCGAAAATGCCCGCTCAGGACTCATTCTGAGCGGGCATTTCTCATGATAATTCATTCCCATTTCGCTTCAGGCGAATGCTGTAGGAGTTGATACCGTGACAGATGTTGCACGCCCACAAACCCTGCTTGAAGTCCGCGGCTTGTCTGTTGAATTTCCCGGTGTAAAAGCGCTGGAGAAGGTCGATTTCACGCTCAATAAGGGCGAAATTGTTGCGCTGTTGGGTGAGAATGGCGCGGGAAAGTCTACGTTAATCAAAGCACTGACCGGTGTTAACAAGCGTTCTGCCGGTACAGTTCATCTCAATGGCCAGGCAATCGATCCCGTCAATACCGCTCATGCTCAGGCGTTAGGGATCGGCACGGTGTATCAGGAGGTCAATCTCCTGCCGAATATTTCCGTTGCTGCCAATCTCTTTATCGGCCGTGAGCCCACCCGGTTCGGACTCGTCAATCAGCGCAAAATGGAACAGCAGGCTCGCGATTTGCTTGCCGGGTATGGCCTTAACTTCGATGTCAGCCAGCCCCTAGCAACTTATTCCATCGCGATACAGCAAATTGTCGCCATTGCCCGCGCGGTGGACCTCTCTGCGCAAGTACTGATCCTCGATGAGCCTACGGCCAGCCTGGATGCCAAAGAGGTCAGCATGCTGCTCGATATTCTGAAGCAACTGCGTGATCAGGGTGTCGGTATGATTTTCGTTACTCACTTTCTTGACCAGGTTTACCGCATCAGTGATCGCATCACTGTTTTACGTAATGGAAAATTGGTCTGCAGTGAACTGACCCGTGACCTTCCTCGCATGGATCTGGTACCGATGATGTTAGGCCACAGTTTCGACGAAAGTCTGCTCAAACGTGGTGAGCATCGCGCCATCACCGGTGATCCATTGGTGGAATTTAAAGAGTATGGACGGCGGGGCATGGTGGAGAATTTTGATCTCAATGTCCGACGTGGCGAAATAGTGGGCCTTGCCGGGCTGCTCGGCTCGGGACGCACCGAAACGGCACAGCTGATTTTTGGTATCAAAAGCCACGATACCGGCAAGGCGCACGTTGAGGGTAAAGCCTGTCAAATCGATACACCACGCAAAGCCGCTAAGCTTGGATTTGGCTATTGCCCGGAAGATCGTAAAACTGAGGGCATCATCGGGGCGGCGACGGTCAGGGAAAACATTATTCTGGCGTTGCAGGCTCAGCGAGGCTGGTTACGCCCCCTCTCGATGAAAGAGCAGAACCAGATCGCGGAGAAATTCATCAAACTCCTCGGTATACGTACCCCCAGCGCAGAGCAGGAGATTCAGTATCTGTCGGGAGGGAATCAGCAAAAGGTTCTGCTGTCCCGCTGGCTGGCGACCAATCCACGCTTTTTAATCCTTGATGAGCCAACGCGCGGTATTGATGTCGGCGCCCATGCTGAAATTATCCGCCTGATTGAAAAACTGTGTGATGAAGGGTTGGCGCTGCTGGTCATTTCCTCTGAACTGGAGGAGCTGGCCGGTTATGCAGACCGTATCGTTGTCCTGCGCGATCGTCGTCATATAACTGAAATTACCCAAGACCAAATTTCCGTTCCGGCCATTATGAAAGCCATTGCGGTTCAATGAGGGGAAGGCGATGAATAACAGGAGCCTGCCAATGACAGGAAAACCGCGCAAAGTCAGATGGGTATTTCCTAAAGGTGCCACACAGTTCGGTGCCTTACTGGCGATACTGCTGATTGACAGTCTGGTGGCACCAGGTTTCTTCTCAATCCATATTCAGGATGGTCGTTTATTTGGCAGCCTTGTGGATATTTTTAACCGTGGTGCGCCGGTTGCATTGTTGGCGATCGGTATGACGCTGGTGATTGCGACCGGCGGTATCGATCTTTCCGTCGGGGCGGTAATGGCCATTGCGGGTGCGACGGCAGCAACCATGACCGTGCAAGGGTATCCACTTCCTGGCGTAATTCTGGCGGCTGTGGCTGTAGGGGCCGCCTGTGGATTATGGAATGGTTTTCTGGTCGCCGTACTGCAAATTCAGCCCATTGTTGCCACTCTGATGTTAATGGTGGCAGGGCGGGGAATCGCTCAACTGATTACAGAAGGCCAAATTGTGACTTTTGAACATAACGGATTATCGCAATTTGGCAGTGGCTCGTTCTTTTATCTGCCGATGCCAGTGATCATTGCCGCTGCGATGCTGGTGCTGGTCTGGGTGCTCACCCGTAAAACCGCGCTCGGGCTGTTCATTGAGTCAGTAGGGATCAACATCCGTTCATCTTTTTACGCGGGGGTAAATGCCAAACTGGTGCTGATATCCGTGTACGTCATTTGCGGCGTCTGCGCGGCGGTAGCGGGGGTGATTGTCACTGCTGATATTCGCGGTGCCGATGCGAATAATGCCGGGTTGTGGCTGGAGCTGGATGCCATTCTTGCGGTTGTGATTGGGGGTGCATCATTGATGGGCGGGCGATTTAACCTGCTGCTTTCTGTCATCGGCGCGTTAATTATTCAGGGTATGAATACCGGCATCTTGCTGTCCGGTTTCAAACCGGAATTTAATCTGGTGCTAAAGGCACTGGTTGTTTTGGCCGTTCTGGTGGTGCAGTCGCCGCGGGTGTCGTTAAGTGCCTTATGGCGGAGGAAAGAATAATGCTGAAAAGAAACCTGCCACTGTTGATCACCATTTTGGTATTCATTGCTGGTTACGGCTATTGCTTTACTCAGTTCCCTGGTTTTGCCTCGACACGGGTATTTTTTGACCTGCTGACGGACAACGCTTTCCTGGGCATCGTAGCGGTGGGAATGACGTTCGTCATCCTCTCGGGTGGTATTGACCTGTCAGTCGGTTCGGTCATTGCCTTCACTGGTCTGGCTCTGGCTAAGCTGATTGGTCTGTATGGTATTGCTCCGGGTTATGCTTTTGTGATTGTACTCTTTGCCGGTGCAATTTTTGGCGGGCTAATGGGGTGGATCATCGACACGCTCAAGCTTCCTGCGTTTATCATTACTCTTGCGGGTATGTTCTTTGTTCGAGGAATGAGTTTTATTGTTTCTGAAGAGTCGCTGCCCATTGATCATCCGCTCTACGCAACGCTAGCCAATTATGCATGGAAAATGCCGGGTGGAGGTCGCTTCACTTTACTGGCCATGATCATGCTGCTGGTTGTGGTGTTCGGTATCATTCTTGCGCATCGCACACGCTTTGGGAATAACGTCTACGCGGTAGGCGGGAATAGTGTGTCTGCCGCGCTGATGGGGGTGCCAGTCAGGCGCACGACGATTTATATTTATATGCTGTCGAGTACGCTCGCCGCGTTATCGGGTATTATCTTTTCACTTTATACATCAGCAGGTTATGCACTCGCTGCCAGCGGTGTAGAGCTTGATGCGATTGCTGCTGTTGTCATTGGCGGTACGCTGCTTAGCGGAGGGGTTGGTACCGTTCTCGGTAGCTTATTTGGGGTCTTGATTCAGGGATTGATTCAGACTTATATCACCTTTGATGGAACACTCAGCTCCTGGTGGACCAAAATAGTGATGGGTATTTTGCTGTTTATCTTTATTGCGCTGCAAAAAGGCATGGGTTCATTTTGGGTCGCGCGTCGCGCCCGCCATCCGCGACCTGAGCCGGGATGATGAGCAGGAGATCTTTTGGTTACAAGTAGGTATGAAGCGGCGTTTTTAATAACTGTCGGATCAATACCTGCTGGTCACTGTTTTGCAGCCAAACGGCGTAAAGCGGCCTGATCACCGGTGGAATATCGTGATAGGCCGACAGTTGTGGAAACTCTTTTTCCCAATGTGTCGGCAAATAGGCGCAACCCCCTGTCGTTTCCAGTAACTGGCGCGTAAGGTGGGCCGACGTCGTAGTCAGGACCGGTTCCTGATCATTGGTCTGTGCGCGACTTTCCTGCTGAGTGAAATCTGCACCCCATTCCAAACGCACATAAGGTGCGTGTTCAGTTTTATCTTGTTTATCAGATGCGAAAAGACGTAACGAGAAATTACCTAACAGCTGGCTGGAGAGTTCATCCATCTTCGGCGGTTCGGTGGTGATCAAAAGATCCAACTGTCTTTCATGCAGCTGTTTGACCAGCGAATGGCGCAATGCCACACGTGCTTCCAGGCGTAATGCCTCCCGCTGACTATAAAGCGCCTGCAACCATGGTGTCAGGTAGGCCTCCCACAGCGATGCCGTCGCCCCAATTGATAGCTCTGTGTGCTGCAAAGAGCGCACAACCTCTTTCTTAGCCATTTGCCAGGTTGACATCAGGTTTTCTGCGTAAGGCAGCAGGCGCTCACCAGCGGGCGTTAAACGAATATTATTGCGATGTCGGGTGAACAGATTTGCCCCGAGTTGGGTCTCCAATTGGCGGATGCGAAAACTGACTGCCGATTGCGTCAAATAGAGAGATTCAGCTGCTCTGCCAAAGTGGCGCGTTCTACTGACCTCCAAAAAGGTTTTCAGTAATTCCGTATCCAAAACTATCTCCAATATTTTTTGTCGTTAAGATTTAAATGTTTTGTTTTACACATTATCAAGCCTATCTAATACTCCGCGCCATAACAGCACGACCATGAGTAAATTAGGAGCGTGTCAGATGGCGGAAAGCTTCACCACGACAAATCGTTTTTTTGACAATAAACATTACCCTCGCGGGTTCTCCCGGCATGGCGATTTCACCATTAAAGAAGCGCAAATGCTAGAACGTTACGGCTTTGCATTCAATGAGCTGGACTTAGGGAAACGCGAGCCTGCAACCGACGAAGAAAAACTCTTCCTTGAGGTTTGCCGCGGTACCCGCGAACCAGCGACTGAAGCGGAAAAAGTATGGAGTAAATACATTATCCGCACGCGTCGTCCGAAAAAATTCCATACGTTGTCAGGCGGTAAACCGCAGGCTGACGCGGTGGAAGACTACACGGAAAGCGACGATTAACAAACGGGGCATTGCCCCGTTTTTTTATGCCAAGCTTTTATGTAATTTTAACAATAGCCGATCCATGCATCTGTAGCTTAATGCTTCAGAAATATGGGCTTTCTCAATCATAGACTGATTATTCAGATCGGCTAATGTTCTCGCCACTTTCAGTATCCGATGCCATGCCCTGACGGATAATCCGAGCTTGTGCAGCACGCTTTCCAAAAACTCCGCATCCTCTTTCCTGAGCTCACAATATTTCTCCACTTCGCTGCTACTCAGGTGCGCGTTAATTTTACCCGCTCTCCCCAGCTGAATTTTTCTTGCCGCAATGACCCGCTCCCGTATTACTGCGCTGCTCTCCCTGATGCGCGATGCCTGACGTTGGCTTTGCTGGCTGAGTACGCCGGGCGGCAGCAACGGTACCTCAATGGACAAATCAAAACGATCGAGAAAAGGCCCGGAAAGGCGGCTGAGATAGCGTAAAATCTGCTGGGGAGGCGTTCGATTATGCACACCCTGATAATGCCCCGTCGGGCTGGGATTCATAGCCGCAATCAGTTGTGCTCTGGCAGGATAGCGTACTTTGGCGCGTGCTCGTGAAATCGTGATCTCGCCCGACTCCATTGGCTGGCGCAGGGCATCCAGCACTTTACGTTCAAACTCCGGCAATTCGTCAAGAAACAGGACGCCGTTATGCGCTAACGAAATCTCGCCGGGACGTGGTAATGAGCCACCGCCGACCAGGGCACTCATTGATGTGCTGTGATGAGGCGAGCGAAAAGGTCGTTTGCGGGAGAAATTCCCGTCTTCTTCGGGGTTGTAGACCAGACTGGCAATCGCCGCTGTTTCCAGCGTTTCCTGGTTGGTCAGCGGTGGTAGTAGCCCTGGCAAGCGGCTCGCAAGCATAGTTTTTCCTGTGCCGGGAGGGCCAATCAGCAGCAAGTTGTGACCACCCGCCGCGGCGATTTCCAACGCACGCTTCGACTGTTCCTGACCAATAATGTCACCTATATCAGGCTGGTCGGCCGAAATATCAGGTTTTTCACCCCGTTCAACGTCAGATAAACTCTCCTCACCTTGCAGGAAGGCGCAGACCTGCAAAAGATGATCCGCGACTTTTGCCACGCCGCTTTCAAGTAATGCCATCTCCTGCTGGTTATCTTTGGGCAGAATCAACACCCGGCCTGCCTTCTGCGCTTCAAGTGCTGCCGGAATAGCGCCATTTACGCCGCGTAAAGCCCCTGACAGGCCTAATTCCCCCAGGAACTCATATTCACCCAGCTTATCTCCCGAAAGCTGCTCAGAAGCCACCAGAATGGCCAGGGCGATTGACAGATCGTAGCGGCCTCCTTCTTTAGGCAGGTCTGCTGGCGCGAGATTGACGGTGATTCGCTTGGCGGGGAAGGTAAATCCGCCATTGATAATAGCGCTGCGAACTCTGTCCCGCGCCTCTTTCACCGTGGTTTCCGGCAGGCCAACCAGAGTCAGGGCCGGTAAACCGTTGCTGATATGCACTTCCACAGATACGCCCGGCGCCTGAACACCGAGTGAAGCGCGGGTATAAACCACCGCTAATGCCATGGGCTTTTCCTTGCGATAAGCGAACCTCAGACCGCAGCATGGCTTAATAACGGCGAGAGCGCTTTGGCATAAGGCGCGCACTCCAGGAATCCTCGCAATCATATTTGTTGGTCGTGAAACTTCAGCAGGGTATTGCGAGGCTGATCGCACCGTGGGCAACACCCGTTAACACTTTGCGCGATCCGGAAACAAATTAGCCGCCTAATCATGTTGATGGCTACTCATTGAGGGTGTTTAATTCATTTGTATCTTAACAATAATTAAACATTTGCGGTTGTTGCTTAACATCACCTCAGCCTCTCTGGTCCACGCCGGAAACTTCAGGGAGCGCACCCTACACTTTTCCGGGATAGGAAATACATCATGTTCGGTTGGACCTCCAGACAGCGCAATGTCGCTATTGCCAGCTTTCTCAGCTGGACACTCGATGCCTTTGATTTCTTTATTCTTGTTTTCCTTCTGAGCGATATTGCCAGTGCTTTTCATGTCGATATCAAAGAAGTCACGTTGGCAATTCTTCTGACTCTTGCGGTACGGCCTATCGGTGCGCTGTTGTTTGGTCGCGCGGCGGAGAAATACGGGCGCAAGCCGATTTTGATGGTCAATATTGCCTTCTTCTCTGTGTTTGAGCTTTGCACCGCGGCGGCACCTTCACTGACGGTTTTCCTTATCCTGCGCGTGATTTACGGCGTAGCCATGGGCGGTGTGTGGGGTGTTGCTTCCTCGCTGGCGATGGAGACGATTCCGGACCGTTCTCGCGGATTTATGTCCGGAGTTTTCCAGGCGGGTTACCCGTTCGGTTACCTGCTGGCGGCGGTGGTTTACGGGTTATTCTCCAACATGGTTGGTTGGCGCGGCATGTTTGTTATCGGTGCCGTACCGATTTTCCTGTTACCGTTTATCTGGTTCAAAGTGCAGGAATCCCCGGTCTGGCTGGCAGCCCGCGAACGCAAAGAGAGCACTGCGCTGTTGCCGGTACTGAAATCGCAATGGAAGCTTTGCCTCTACCTGGTGATTCTGATGGCGGCCTTCAACTTCTTTAGTCACGGGACGCAGGATCTTTATCCTTCCTTCCTGAAAATTCAGCATGGTTTTGACGCGCATACCGTCAGCCTGATCGCCATTGGCTACACCATCGCCTCGATCATTGGTGGCATCTTCTTCGGCACACTGTCAGAGCGTATTGGACGCAAAAAAGCGATTATTATCGCGGCCTTACTCTCATTGCCAGTGATCCCTCTCTGGGCATTCTCCAGCGGGACATGGACGATCGGTTTGGGGGCATTTTTGATGCAATTTATGGTTCAGGGCGCATGGGGTGTGGTGCCTTCCTACCTTACCGAACTGGTGCCTGCAAATACCCGCGCCGTGCTACCGGGGTTCGTTTATCAGTTAGGGAATCTGCTGGCCTCGGTGAATGCTACCCTGCAGGCTTACATTGCCGAAAGCCATGGACATAACTACGGGTTAGCGATGGCAATGGTGGCAGGTACCGTGGCTATCGTGATTGCTGTACTGGTGTCATTTGGCCGGGATACGCGCGGAAAAGTGATCAATGGGGCAACAAAATCATCAGGCGACGAAATACGTTCCAGTACCTGATTTTATTCATTATTTTCACATTAATGATGAGCAGGCTACAGATCATAACGTAAGAAAAGTGTTGTCATTAAATATCTAACTGTGATAACTCTGTAGGTAATCGTTCGTAATGAAGAATTGAAGAAACCAAAATGAAAGCCCTTCTCCTCGTAGTTAGCCTAGTCGTGATTAGCGTGGTGGTGATTATTATCCCACCGTGCGGGGCTGCACTTGGACGAAGAAAGGCTTATTAAACAAGCCTGAACCTGAAAAGAACCCCCGCACCGAAAGGTCCGGGGGTTTTTTATTGTCAGCATAATTTGAAGCGAGAACAGAAAATGAGCAACAGCATAATGTTCTGTAAAGAACCGGAAAAGGCAGGGGAATAATGATGAACGGAGCACAGTGGGTAGTACAAGCGTTGCGCGCACAGGGTGTCGATATGGTTTTCGGCTACCCGGGCGGTGCAATAATGCCGGTATACGATGCATTGTATGACGGCGGCGTGGAACACCTGTTGTGCCGCCATGAGCAAGGCGCTGCGATGGCAGCCATTGGTTATGCCCGTTCAACCGGAAAAGTTGGCGTCTGCATCGCCACTTCAGGTCCCGGTGCGACGAATTTGATAACCGGTTTGGCCGACGCCTTAATGGACTCCGTGCCGCTGGTGGCTATCACCGGTCAGGTAGGCTCGGCGCTCATTGGTACCGACGCCTTTCAGGAGATTGACGTGTTGGGGTTATCGCTGGCCTGCACCAAACACAGCTTTCTGGTCGAGTCGCTGGAGGCACTGCCGGAGATCATGGCCGAGGCCTTTGCCATCGCCAGCAGCGGGCGTCCTGGTCCGGTTCTGATCGACATTCCGAAAGATATCCAACTGGCCACCGGCGAACTGCCACCGCACTTGCTGGCGGTCGAAGAGCAGTTCCCACATCCGGCCGCTGAATTGCAACAGGCGTATGAGATGATCGCTGCGGCGCAGAAACCGATGCTGTATGTCGGCGGCGGCGTAGGTATCGCTCAGGCTGTTCCTGCACTGCGGGAATTTATCCGCGCCACGGGCATGCCTGCCGTCGCGACGCTGAAAGGGCTGGGCGCGCCGGATGCCAGCGATGCCTGCTACCTAGGCATGCTTGGTATGCACGGCACCAAAGCCGCCAATCTGGCGGTGCAAAGCTGTGATTTGCTGATCGCGGTGGGTGCACGTTTTGATGACCGCGTGACGGGAAAATTAAACACTTTTGCCCCACACGCCGCCGTGATTCATATGGATATCGACCCGGCCGAACTGAACAAGCTGCGTCAGGCGCATGTAGCATTGCAGGGTGATCTGAAAACGTTATTACCGGCGCTCAAACAACCGCTGTCGATCGCAGCATGGCGTGACCACGTAATGACACTGAAAGCGCAGGGCGAATGGCGATATGACCATCCGGGGGACGCGATTTTCGCCCCGTTGCTGTTGAAGCAGGTTTCTGACCGTAAAGCGGCCGACACCGTGGTGACCACCGACGTGGGCCAGCATCAGATGTGGACTGCCCAACACATGCAATTCACCCGCCCTGAAAACTTCATCACCTCCAGCGGCCTGGGTACCATGGGCTTTGGTATTCCTGCCGCCGTGGGGGCGCAGGTTGCTCGTCCGGATGACATGGTGATCTGCGTGTCGGGCGATGGCTCTTTCATGATGAACGTTCAGGAATTGGGCACCATAAAACGAAAAAAATTACCGGTAAAAATCCTGTTACTGGATAACCAGCGGTTAGGGATGGTTCGACAGTGGCAGGAGCTGTTTTTTGATGGCCGCTACAGTGAAACCAACCTCTCCGATAACCCCGATTTTGTCACGCTGGCCAGCGCATTCGATATTCCCGGCCAACGTATCAGCCGTAAAGATCAAGTCGACGCCGCCCTGGATGCTTTCTTCAATAGCGAAGGTCCCTATTTGCTTCAGGTTTCCATCGATGAAAGCCAGAACGTCTGGCCCCTGGTTCCACCGGGTGCTGGTAACGAAACCATGTTGGAGAAAATGTCATGATGCAGCATAACGTCTCAATCCAGGCGCGTTTTCGCCCTGAAATGTTAGAGCGCGTATTGCGCGTAGTGCGCCACCGTGGTTTCCAGGTGTGCGCGATGAATATGAGTCCGATGGTCAATGCGGAAAACATAAATATTGAATTGACCGTTGCCAGCCAGCGGTCTGTAGATTTACTGTCTTCACAGTTAAGCAAACTGATGGATGTCGCCTGCGTCGAGATCCAACAACACACATCACAACAAATACGCGCGAATGCGTGAGTAAGGGAAAGAGAGAATGACGAAGAAAGCTGATTTCATTTGGTTCAACGGCGAGATGGTTCCCTGGGCGGAAGCCAAAGTTCACGTAATGTCACACGCACTGCATTACGGCACCTCAGTCTTTGAAGGCGTCCGTTGCTACGACTCCCACAAAGGCCCAGTGGTATTCCGCCACCGTGAACACATGCAGCGTCTGCGTGACTCAGCAAAAATCTACCGCATGCCGGTGACTCAGAGCGTTGACGAGCTGATGGAAGCCTGCCGCGAAACCCTGCGTAAAAACAATCTGGTCAGCGCGTATATCCGCCCGCTGGTGTTTGTTGGCGATGTGGGTATGGGCGTAAACCCGCCGGATGGCTATAAAACTGATGTGATCATCGCCGCCTTCCCGTGGGGTGCATATCTGGGCGAAGAAGCGCTGGAGCAGGGCATCGACGCGATGGTGTCTTCCTGGAACCGCGTTGCCGCTAACACCATTCCGACCGCCGCAAAAGCCGGTGGTAACTACCTCTCCTCATTGCTGGTGGGCAGCGAAGCACGCCGCCATGGTTATCAGGAAGGTATCGCACTCGACATCCACGGTTATGTTTCCGAAGGTGCTGGCGAGAACCTGTTCGAAGTGAAAGAGGGCATTCTGTTCACGCCTCCGTTTACCTCTTCTGCACTGCCGGGTATCACCCGTGATGCCATTATCAAGCTGGCGAAAGACATGGGCCTTGAAGTTCGCGAGCAAGTATTGTCACGCGAATCCCTGTATCTGGCTGACGAAGTGTTTATGTCCGGTACTGCGGCAGAAATTACGCCGGTGCGCAGCGTTGACGGCATTCAGGTCGGTATCGGCAAACGCGGCCCGATCACTAAACAAATTCAGGATGCCTTCTTCGGGTTGTTTACCGGCAAAACCGAAGACAAATGGGGTTGGTTGGATCCAATCAACCCCCAATAATTTTATCCGTCATCCTTCGGGCTGCCTCTGCGTTGGCTGCCTTCATTCACCCCGGTCACTTACCTGAGTAAGCTCCTGGGGATTCATTCAGTTGCCGCCTTTATGCAACCCGAATGATTTAGGATAAATACAAAATTAAGCAGGCAGCACATTGCTGCCTGCCAAACAGAAATGATTTGGAGTGAATAGAGCATGCCTAAGTATCGTTCCCATACCACGACTCATGGCCGCAACATGGCTGGCGCCCGCGCTTTATGGCGTGCTACCGGGATGACCGATGATGATTTCGGTAAACCCATTATTGCTGTCGTTAACTCCTTTACCCAGTTCGTGCCGGGCCACGTGCACTTGCGCGATCTGGGTAAACTGGTTGCCGAACAGATCGAAGCCTCCGGCGGTGTAGCGAAAGAATTCAACACCATTGCTGTGGACGACGGTATTGCTATGGGCCACGGTGGCATGCTGTATTCATTGCCTTCGCGCGAACTGATCGCCGACTCAGTGGAGTACATGGTGAACGCCCACTGCGCCGACGCCATGGTCTGTATATCCAACTGCGACAAAATCACCCCGGGAATGCTGATGGCGTCACTGCGCCTGAACATTCCGGTGATCTTCGTTTCCGGCGGTCCAATGGAAGCCGGTAAAACCAAGCTGTCTGACAAAATCATCAAGCTCGATCTGGTCGATGCCATGATCCAGGGCGCAAATCCGAACGTCAGCGACGCCGACAGCGAACAGATCGAACGTTCTGCCTGTCCGACCTGCGGTTCATGTTCCGGCATGTTCACCGCCAACTCGATGAACTGCCTAACCGAAGCGCTGGGTCTGTCTCAGCCAGGTAACGGTTCACTGCTGGCGACCCACGCCGATCGCAGAGAGTTGTTCCTGAACGCCGGCCGCCGCATCGTTGCCCTGACCAAGCGCTATTACGAACAAGACGACGAAACCGCGTTGCCACGCAACATTGCCAGCAAAGCCGCATTCGAAAATGCCATGACGCTGGATATCGCGATGGGCGGCTCGACCAATACCGTTCTTCACCTGCTGGCGGCTGCGCAGGAAGGCGGGATCGAGTTCGATATGATCGACATCGACCGTCTGTCACGCGTCGTCCCGCATCTTTGCAAAGTGGCACCAAGCACCCCGAAATATCATATGGAAGACGTTCACCGCGCCGGTGGTGTACTGGCAATTCTGGGCGAACTGGACCGTGCGAACCTGCTGAACCGCGACGTCAAAAATATCCTTGGGCTGAACCTGACGGAAACATTGAATCAGTACGACATCATGCTGACCAAAGATGAAGCCGTGAAAAAAATGTTCCGCGCTGGTCCGGCCGGTATCCGTACCACGCAGGCATTCTCACAGGATTGCCGCTGGGACACGCTGGATGACGACCGTGCTGAAGGCTGTATCCGTTCGCTGGAAAACGCGTTCAGTCTGGAAGGCGGCCTGGCCGTGCTGTACGGCAACATCGCAGAAGCGGGCAGTATCGTTAAAACCGCAGGCGTGGATAAAGACAACCTGATCTTCCGTGGCCCGGCCAAAGTGTACGAAAGCCAGGATGACGCCGTGAGCGCAATCCTCGGTGGTAAAGTGGTTTCCGGCGACGTTGTGGTTATCCGCTACGAAGGGCCAAAAGGCGGTCCGGGCATGCAGGAAATGCTCTACCCGACCACTTATTTGAAATCCATGGGTCTTGGTAAAGAGTGTGCGCTGATCACCGACGGTCGTTTCTCCGGCGGTACTTCTGGACTGTCTATCGGCCACGTTTCTCCTGAAGCGGGCAGCGGCGGCATGATTGCGCTGGTTGAAGATGGTGACTTCATCGACATCGACATTCCTAACCGCAGCATGGTGCTCGACGTTCCTGCCGCAGAGTTGGCGGCGCGTCACGAAGCAGAACTGGCTCGTGGCGACAAAGCCTGGACGCCGAAAAACCGTGTACGTGAAGTCTCTTATGCGCTGCGTGCTTACGCCATGCTGGCGACCAGTGCCGATAAAGGCGCCGTTCGCGACAAGTCTAAGCTGGGAGGCTAGTAGCCATGGCGGTATCACAACCTCTACCCGACCAGCCGTGTGGCGCAGAGTATCTCCGCGCTGTACTGCGGGCACCGGTTTACGAAGTGGCTCAGGTCACGCCTTTGCAGGTCATGGAAAAGATCTCTACCCGGTTGGGCAACACCATTCTGGTGAAGAGGGAAGACCGCCAGGCAGTGCATAGCTTTAAACTGCGCGGCGCTTACTCGATGATTGCCAGCCTGACCGAAGAGCAGGCCGCACGTGGCGTGATCACCGCGTCGGCGGGTAACCATGCGCAGGGCGTGGCGTTGTCAGCCACCAAAAAAGGCATAAAATCGCTGATCGTTATGCCGGTTGCCACGGCGGATATCAAAGTCGATGCCGTGCGTAATTTTGGCGGCGAAGTGATGCTTTATGGCGCTAACTTTGATGAAGCCAAAGGCAAGGCCATCGAGCTTTCCGTGCAGCAGGGCATGACCTTTGTGCCCCCATTTGACCACCCGGCGGTGATTGCCGGGCAGGGCACGCTGGCCATGGAGCTGCTGCAACAGGACGCACATCTCGACCGGGTATTTGTGCCGGTCGGCGGTGGTGGTCTGGCGGCGGGCGTGGCGGTGTTGATTAAACAACTGATGCCACAGATTCAGGTGATTGGCGTTGAGGCCGAAGATTCAGCCTGCCTGCGTGCGGCGCTGGACGCCGGAGAACCCGTCGATCTGGCTCGTGTCGGTTTGTTTGCCGAAGGCGTGGCGGTTAAGCGTATCGGTAACGAAACCTTCCGTCTGTGCCGCGAATATCTTGACGATGTGATCACCGTCGACAGCGATGCTATCTGCGCTGCGGTGAAAGACTTGTTTGAAGACGTGCGTGCTATTGCCGAGCCTTCCGGCGCGCTGGCGCTGGCCGGGCTGAAAAAATATGTTCAGCAGCACAATATTCAGGGGGAACGTCTGGCGCATGTCCTCTCGGGAGCCAACGTGAACTTCCACGGTTTACGTTACGTTTCAGAGCGTTGTGAACTGGGTGAGCAGCGTGAAGCGCTGCTGGCAGTGACGATTCCTGAAGAAAAAGGCAGCTTCCTGAAGTTTTGCCAGTTGCTGGGCGGACGGTCAGTGACGGAGTTCAACTACCGTTATGCCGATGACAAAAGTGCCTGCATTTTTGTGGGTGTCCGTCTGACGCGTGGCCACGCTGAACGTAAAGAGATCATCGACGAACTGCACAACGGCGGTTATCAGGTGGTGGATTTGTCCGACGATGAAATGGCCAAGCTGCATGTGCGTTACATGGTTGGCGGACGTCCGAGCAAGCCGCTACGTGAAAGGCTTTACAGCTTTGAGTTCCCTGAATCACCGGGTGCGCTGCTGAAATTCCTGCATACGTTGGGTACGCACTGGAACATTTCACTGTTCCATTACCGCAGTCACGGCACCGATTTCGGCCGCGTTCTGGCCGCTTTCGAACTGACCGATCAGGAACCGGAGTTTGAGAAAAACCTTTCAGCGTTGGGCTTCGATTGCCACAACGAAAGTGATAATCCGGCGTTCCGCTTCTTCCTGGCGGGTTGATAAATAAAACGGGACCCTGAAACGGTCCCGTTTTTTATTGTCTGAAATGCTCAGAGCAACTGCCAGAAGGCGTCGATCAGAGGCTCGTTAAGGCGTTTTTTTTGTACGCAAACGCCGAGCTCTAGCGGTGCGCCGAGCGTCACGTTGTCGAGTACGGTAATGCGGTTACGTACCGGCTCAGGGCTGTTCTCCAGCACGACGTCGGGCAGTAGTGCAATACCACAGCCCAGCGCCACCATTGAGACAATGGCCTCGTGGCCGGACACCGTGGCGTAAATCAGCGGGTTCGAAAGACGGTTGCGTTTAAACCAGATGTCGATGCGTTTTCGCGCCGGGCCATGTTCCGGCAGGATAAACGGAATTTGCGACCAGTCGGGACTGGCTTCACTGGTTTGTATGCGTACGGCACAGGGCAGTGAAGGGGCTATCAGGATCATCGGGATTTCACCGATCTTAGTGAAATCCACGCTGGATGGCAGCGTTTCAGGGTGTCCGGCAATACCCAAATCCGCTTCGGTTGACTGCACTTTTTCGACCGCGTCGGCGGCATCACCGGTGGTTAGTTTGATTTCAACCAGCGGATGCTGTGCCCGGAAACGGTCAAGGATCGGCGGGAGATGGCTATAAGCGGCAGTCACCGAGCAGAACAACCGCAGTTCACCGCTAAGTGTTGGTCCATGCTGGCCGAGCGAATGGCGAAGTTGTTGGTACTGTAACAATGTCTGCTGGGCAAACGTTTTAAGATGTTCACCCGCGCCAGTCAGCTGCACGGTGCGGTTATCTCGCTGAAACAGCGGTTGCCCGAGTTCCTCTTCCAGCCGTTGGATCTGGCGTGAAAGGGTTGACGGACTGACATGCATAGCTTTGGATGAGCGCCCAAAATGGCGGCTTTCAGCCAGATGCAGAAAGAGCTTTAAATCGCGCAGATCCATGAGCGGGTTACCCAGATTTAAGAGAAAGAAGTATGTTGCATAATTTGCAACGTCATCTTCTCAATATATCAATTTAAGCAACGCAGTACATGACATATAGTGATTTCACGGCGTTCACCGGCAGACGACAGACCGGTGAAACAAATTATTTATTTAGAGTTACACAGCATCCTCACCTCGAACAACGGAGTATTACCATGGCTAACTATTTCAACACCTTAAACCTGCGCCAGCAGTTGGCACAATTGGGCAAATGCCGCTTTATGGGGCGTGACGAATTCGCCGATGAAGCCAGCTATCTCAAAGGTAAAAAAGTGGTGATTGTCGGCTGTGGCGCGCAGGGCCTGAACCAGGGTCTGAACATGCGTGACTCTGGTCTGGACGTTTCCTACACCCTGCGTGCAGAAGCGATTGCTGAGAAGCGTGCTTCATGGCGTAAAGCGACCGAGAACGGCTTCAAAGTCGGCACCTACGAAGAACTGATCCCACAGGCAGACCTGGTGGTTAACCTGACGCCGGACAAACAGCACAGCGCCGTGGTTAAAGCGGTTCAGCCCCTGATGAAAGACGGCGCGACCCTGGGTTACTCCCACGGCTTCAACATCGTTGAAGTGGGCGAGAAAATCCGTAAAGACATCACCGTGGTGATGGTGGCACCAAAATGTCCGGGTACCGAAGTGCGTGAAGAGTACAAACGTGGTTTCGGTGTTCCGACGCTGATCGCCGTTCACCCGGAAAATGATCCGAAAGGCGAAGGCATGGCGATTGCTAAAGCCTGGGCTGCGGCAACTGGCGGCCACCGTGCCGGCGTTCTGCAATCTTCTTTCGTTGCAGAAGTAAAATCTGACCTGATGGGCGAGCAAACTATTCTGTGTGGCATGCTGCAGGCCGGTTCGCTGCTGTGCTTCGACAAACTGGTTGCTGAAGGCGTTGACGAAGCTTATGCAGAAAAGCTGCTGCAATTCGGCTGGGAAACCATCACTGAAGCGCTGAAGCAAGGCGGTATCACACTGATGATGGACCGCTTGTCCAACCCGGCGAAACTGCGTGCTTATGCCCTGTCCGAGCAATTGAAAGGCATCATGGCGCCGCTGTTCCAAAAACACATGGATGACATCATCTCGGGTGAATTCTCCAGCGGTATGATGGCTGACTGGGCGAACGATGATAAAAACCTGCTGACCTGGCGTGAAGAGACCGGCGCATCCGCGTTCGAGAACGCACCACAGTTCGAAGGCAAAATTGCAGAGCAGGAATACTTCGATCATGGCGTTCTGATGATTGCGATGGTGAAAGCGGGCGTTGAACTGGCATTCGAAACTATGGTGGATGCCGGCATCATCGAAGAATCTGCTTACTACGAATCACTGCACGAGCTGCCGCTGATCGCGAACACTGTTGCACGTAAGCGTCTGTATGAAATGAACGTGGTTATCTCTGACACGGCTGAATACGGTAACTACCTGTTTGCCAACGCAGCAGTGCCATTGCTGAAAGAGTTCATGACCACGCTGCAGGCAGGCGATCTGGGTAAATCTGTGGCGGGTACCCACGTTGATAACGCGCAACTGCGTGACGTTAACGAAGCTATCCGTAACCACCCGATCGAAGCGGTAGGCCACAAGCTGCGCGGTTATATGACTGATATGAAACGTATCGCGGTTGCCAGCTGATAGCCTATGCTGATGGCATAAAGAAATAGAATGAAAAAGGGCACTGCATGAAAATGCGGTGCCCTTTCTTTTTACTGTGCCGAAACGGAAACTCAGTTGCGGTACAGGATCTTAATAATGTGGTAACCAAACTGGGTGTGCAGCGGGCCCTGTGGCTCGATCAGCGGAGCGGAAAACACCACTTTATCGAAAGCAGGAACCATTGCGCCCTGCTTGAATTCGCCTAAATGGCCGCCTTTCTTACCTGACGGGCAGGTTGAGTGTTTCTTCGCCAGCTTTTCGAAATCGCCGCCGTTTTGTAATTGCGTCAGAATTTCTTGAGCCTGAGCTTCTTCTTTTACAAGGATATGCATTGCTGCTGCGGTTTTTGCCATGGTTGAGACCTTTTATCGAGATGTGTTCCAGAGATGTAATGTAACATTTGCAACCCAGCATGTGGACTCCGACCTGCGTTCCAGACATAACAAAATGCGCCGTAAAGCCTGTCAATTTCACCAGTCCTTTCTGCTACAATCGCCGTCCTTGTCCATCAAGTGAGCAAAATTACGCCATGCGATTAAACCCCAGTCAACAACACGCCGTCGAATTCGTTACCGGACCCTGTCTGGTTCTGGCCGGTGCCGGATCCGGTAAGACCCGGGTTATCACCAATAAAATCGCGCACTTGATCCGCCAATGTGGTTATCAGGCGCGCCACATCGCCGCCGTGACCTTTACCAACAAAGCCGCACGTGAAATGAAAGAGCGTGTGGCGCAGACTCTCGGGCGCAAAGAGGCGCGTGGATTACTGATTTCAACCTTCCATACGCTGGGTCTGGAGATCATTAAAAAAGAGTTCGCGGCGCTTGGCATGAAGTCGAACTTCTCGCTGTTTGATGATCAAGACCAATTGGCGCTGTTAAAAGAACTCAGTGAAACCTGGCTTGAGCAGGACAAGACACTCTTGCAGCAGCTGATCTCGACGATCTCCAACTGGAAGAATGATCTGATCGATCCCGCTGCGGCGGCAAACATTGCACGATCCGAACGCGATAAGATCTTTGCGCACTGTTATGGCTTGTACCACGACCATATGCGCGCCTGTAATATTCTCGATTTCGATGATTTGATTCTGCTGCCAACGCTGTTGTTGCAGCGCAATGAAGAGGTGCGCGAACGCTGGCAGAACAAACTACGTTATCTGCTGGTGGATGAATATCAGGACACCAATACCAGTCAGTACATGATGGTGAAATTGCTGGTAGGCAGCCGCGCACGTTTCACCGTGGTCGGCGACGATGATCAGTCGATCTACTCCTGGCGTGGCGCCCGTCCACAGAATCTGGTGTTACTGAAAGAAGATTTTCCCGCCTTGCAGGTTATTAAGCTCGAACAGAACTACCGATCTTCGCAGCGGATCCTGAAAGCCGCCAATATTCTGATTGCTAATAACCCTCACGTCTTCGAAAAGCGTCTGTTTTCGGATCTGGGCTATGGTGAAGCACTCAAAGTGATCACCGCCAATAATGAAGACCATGAAGCTGAACGGGTGGTCGGTGAACTTATCGCGCATCACTTTATGAACAAAACCGACTACGGCGACTATGCGATTTTATATCGTGGTAACCATCAATCGCGTTTGTTTGAAAAGATGCTGATGCAAAACCGTATTCCGTATCGTATCTCCGGCGGAACGTCGTTTTTCTCCCGGCCAGAGATCAAAGATTTGCTGGCATACCTGCGTGTACTGACTAACCCCGATGATGACAGCGCTTTCCTGCGTATCGTCAATACACCACGCCGTGAGATAGGCGCGGCCACGTTACAAAAGCTGGGTGAGTGGGCGAATCAACGCAATAAGGGTCTGTTCAAAGCCAGCTCTGATTTTGGCCTGGGCCAGTATTTGACCGGGCGCGGTCTGGAGTCATTGCAGCGTTTTACGCACTGGATGGGCGCGATTGCTGACCGCGTCGAAAGGGAACCTGTTGCTGCGGTACGTGACCTGATCCACGGTGTGGATTACGAAAGCTGGCTGTTTGAAACCTCTCCAAGCCCGAAAGCTGCCGAAATGCGCATGAAAAACGTCAACCAGCTGTTTAGCTGGATGACTGAAATGCTCGAAGGGACCGATCTCGATGAGCCGATGACCCTGACTCAGGTGGTTACGCGTTTTACTCTGCGCGACATGATGGAACGTGGCGAGAGTGACGAAGAGCTGGATCAGGTCCAGTTGATGACGCTGCATGCCTCCAAGGGACTGGAGTTCCCGTACGTATTTTTAGTCGGGATGGAAGAAGGGTTGTTGCCGCACCAAAGTAGTATTGATGAAGACAACGTCGATGAAGAGCGCCGTCTGGCTTATGTGGGTATCACCCGTGCGCAAAAAGAGCTGTTCTTTACGCTCTGCCGTGAAAGGCGGCAGTACGGCGAAATGCTCCGCCCGGAACCAAGCCGCTTCCTGCTGGAGCTACCTCAAGATGATCTGGAATGGGAGTCCGAGCGCAAAGTGGTCAGCCCTCAGGAGCGAATGGTCAAAGGACAGAGTCATCTGGAGAAGATTCGTGAACAGCTGGCGAACGCCAAAAAGTAGCGAGACCGTGTCATAAAAAAGGGCGACTATGAGGTCGCCCTGATACTGCGTTTATTGTGAAAAGCCGATGTGCTATTTACCGCTCTCTTCAATGTATAGCGGCCAATGGGCATAACTCTGCCAGTGGCTCTCCTGTTCCAACTCTTCGGCACGTAGCGGATGCTGTTCCAGCCAACCGTACGGCACTATCACGTTCAGGTCATCTTCATTGGCACGCAAGCGAACCGCAGGCAGCGTGTCATCCCGACGACGGCTGGCAAAAATAATCGCCAGTCGCAGAATGCGACATAAACGTTGTGCCTGACGCGGCGGGACGGCATTTTGCTGACTGAGCAAGGGCAAATCGAGCGCACTGCTCTGATTCTGTAAAAGGGTAGCCAGTAGTTTTTTTTGTGCCGGGGTGAAACCGGGTAAATCCAGATGGCGGATAAGGTAGGCCGCGTGATGAGAAGCCTGCCTAAAATCTACGCTCAGACCAATTTCATGGATTAGGCAGGCGCTGTTCAGCAATTCGCGGGCGCGTGCATCCAGCTGCCAGACGCCCGAGACTTGCTGTGAGAAATTCTCAGCCAACTGCGCCACGCGGGAAGCCTGTTCGCTGTCGAGCAGGTAACGGCGCTGTAAATTTCGCAGCGTGCGTTGGCGTATATCTTGTTCTATGGGTAAATGCAGCATGCCGTACACCAGACCTTCACGCAGCGCACCGCCGGCAAGGGTCATGGTTTCGATATTCAGGGCTTTGAAGATAGCGATCAGGATGGAAAGACCGCTGGGGAAAACCAGTGCACGTTCGAGCGTCAGTCCTTCGATCTCAAGCTCTTCCAGTTTTCCGCACTGAATAGCGCGTTGTTTGAGCTGTTGCAGTTTGGGGAGCGTGATCCGCTCATCCATACCCTGCGCGACCATGATCTCCTGCAATGCCTGCACGGTGCCAGAAGCGCCTACACAAATTTGCCAGCCGTTCGCCAGCAACTCGGGCGCAACCGGTGTAATCATTTCGAGGGCGGCTTGTTCGGCCTGTTCGAAATTCTCTTTACCCAAATTGCGGTCGCCAAAATAGCGTTCCAGCCAGGTCACACAACCCATTGACAGGCTGATGAGCGTGGTGGCCTGTGCGCCAATACCGGTGACTAATTCCGTGCTGCCGCCACCAATATCGACCACCAAACGTTTATCCGGGCCACCCGTGGTGTGGGCTACGCCGTGATAAATCAGGCGGGCTTCTTCTTCACCGGCAATCACCTGCACCGGACATCCGAGAATTTCTTGCGCTTTTTGCAGGAACTCATCGGCATTGCTGGCCAGACGCAATGTCGCAGTTGCCACCACCCGGATTTGTTCACGTGGAATATCCTGTAGCCGTTCCGAGAATAACCTCAGGCACTGCCAGCCGCGTTGCATTGCTTCCTGAGAAAGCAGGTTCTGTTGATCCAGACCTGCCGCCAGGCGCACTTTGCGTTTGATTTTTGCCAGCGTCTGAATACTGCCAGCCACCTCACGAACAACCAGCATATGAAAGCTGTTCGAGCCCAGATCGATCGCTGCGTAGAGTGAGGTGGAGCTCAGCATAGTATCAGCCCGTACGCTTACGGTTGCTACGAGGTGCACTGCTGCTGCGGCGTGACGATGAATTATTACCGTTACGACGTGGGCCGTTACCGCTGCGCGTACGTGCAAGACGTTTTGGCGCAGGTAATCCATCGAGCAGGGCATCGCTGTTGTAACGGCTAACTGGAATATTGTGACCGGTGTAGGTTTCGATCGCAGTTAAATTCAGCGCGTACTCTTCGCAGGCCAGGCTGATGGAGTGACCGCTTAAGCCAGCACGGCCGGTACGGCCAATACGGTGAACGTAATCTTCACAGTCGTCAGGCAAGTCATAGTTGAAGACATGCGTAACCGCAGGGATGTGTAATCCGCGTGCCGCTACATCCGTCGCCACCAAAATATCCAGCGCACCTTTAGTAAAGTCTTCCAGCACACGCAGACGTTTTTTCTGCGGTACATCGCCGGTCAGCAAACCGACACGGTGACCATCGGCAGCCAGATGGCCCCAGACGTCTTCACAGCGGTGTTTGGTGTTAGCGAAAATGATGCAGCGATCTGGCCATTCTTCTTCAATCAGCGTCTGTAGCAGGCGCATTTTTTCTTCGTTTGAAGGGTAGAACAGCTCTTCCTGAATTCGGTGACCAGTTTTTTGTTCCGGTTCGATTTCAATCGACTCGGCGTTGTTCATGTTTTCGAACGCCAGCTCTTTTACACGGTAAGAGAGGGTCGCAGAGAACAGCATGTTAAGGCGCTGAGTCGCGGGTGGCATACGGCGGAACAACCAGCGGATATCTTTAATAAAACCGAGATCAAACATGCGGTCGGCTTCGTCGAGGACGACAACCTGAATTGCACCGAGATCGATATAATTTTGTTTGGCGTAGTCGATCAAACGACCCGCGGTACCGATGAGAATATCAACGCCACTTTCCAGCACTTTTAGCTGTTTGTCGTAGCCGTCGCCGCCGTAAGCCAGGCCCAGTTTCAGCCCGGTGGATTCAGACAATGCCTCAGCATCCGAGTGAATTTGCACGGCGAGTTCGCGCGTTGGTGCCATGATTAAAGCACGCGGTTGATTGATCTGACGACCCTCAGCGGCAGGGTTAGAAAGCAGATAATGGAAAGTAGACGCTAGAAAAGCCAGCGTCTTGCCGGTACCGGTTTGCGCCTGACCTGCAACATCACGCCCAGCGAGCGTGATTGGCAATGCCAATGCCTGAATAGGGGTGCAGTAATGAAAGCCTTTCTTTTCAAGGGCTTCAACTGCAAGCGGGTGCAGGGCGAAGTCGGAAAACTTCTGTTCGGTCAAGTGTGTTTTGCTCATAGTGTGGTAGAATATCAGCTAACTATTGCTTTACGAAAGCGTATCCGGTGAAATAAAGTCAACCTAATGTTGGTTAATGCTACATCAACAAGGTAAAGATAATCCTTTGGAGTAGAACATGAGCGATAAAATTATTCACCTGACCGATGACAGTTTCGACAAAGACGTACTGAAAGCCGATGGGCTGGTTCTGGTCGACTTCTGGGCTGAATGGTGTGGTCCGTGCAAGATGATTGCTCCGATTCTCGATGAAATTGCCACTGAGTTCGAAGGCAAGCTGACCATCGCTAAGCTGAATATCGATGAAAACCCAGGTACTGCACCTAAATACGGCATCCGTGGTATTCCTACCCTGCTGTTATTTAAAGGTGGTGAAGTCGCAGCAACGAAAGTTGGCGCACTGTCAAAAGGTCAGTTGAAAGAGTTCCTGACGGCTAATCTGTAATCGGTCGGGATGACCAAACCCAGGTGTTTAGCGGGCAGACGTGTTTTTCATATTGTCCGCTAGACGCCTGTCAAGAAGCGTGCTAAGTTTACGCTTACTGCAAATAGAGCTTACCTGTAGTTTGATTCTTACGTTTTATTCTGTGTCAAAAACATCTGCCTAGACCTATAAAGTGACTTTGATAAAAATAAGTTGAACTGGCACTGTGCTTTGACAATCTAACGGTTTTGACAAAATCGGCATTAAGACACCTTCAATATCAGTCTGCCCATCAAGAATAGCCTCATGCGACTGCCTGTGGCCTATATTCAGAAACTGCTAATTGAGTGTCCTACACAAACAGGCATGGATGACCCTGCCATACCCATTCACGACAGATGTTCGAGACATACCCCGAGTTTAAGAACCCACCATTATGAATCTTACCGAATTAAAGAATACGCCGGTCTCTGACCTGATTGCACTCGGCGAAAATATGGGGCTGGAAAACCAAGCCCGTATGCGCAAGCAAGACATTATATTTTCAATCCTGAAGCAACATGCGAAAAGCGGAGAAGACATCTTCGGTGATGGCGTACTGGAAATATTGCAGGATGGATTTGGTTTCCTCCGCTCTGGAGACAGTTCCTACCTCGCCGGTCCCGACGACATCTACGTTTCTCCAAGCCAAATTCGCCGCTTCAACCTTCGCACTGGCGACACCATTTCCGGTAAAATCCGCCCACCAAAAGAAGGTGAACGTTATTTTGCCCTGTTGAAAGTTAACGAAGTTAACTACGACAAACCAGAAAACGCCCGCAACAAAATCTTGTTCGAAAACTTAACCCCGTTACATGCAAACTCACGTTTACGTATGGAACGTGGTAACGGTTCTACCGAAGATTTAACCGCTCGCGTACTTGATTTGGCTTCACCGATTGGCCGCGGTCAGCGTGGTTTAATCGTGGCACCACCGAAGGCCGGTAAAACCATGCTGTTGCAGAACATCGCGACCAGCATTGCGTATAACCACCCGGATTGCGTATTGATGGTGTTGCTGATTGACGAGCGTCCGGAAGAAGTGACCGAGATGCAACGTCTGGTTAAAGGCGAAGTTATTGCTTCTACCTTTGATGAGCCAGCATCCCGTCACGTGCAGGTAGCCGAAATGGTTATCGAAAAAGCCAAACGTCTGGTTGAGCACAAAAAAGACGTTATCATTCTTCTCGATTCCATCACCCGTTTGGCGCGCGCCTATAACACCGTTGTTCCTGCCTCAGGCAAGGTACTGACCGGTGGTGTGGATGCCAACGCCCTGCATCGTCCAAAGCGTTTCTTTGGTGCAGCACGTAACGTGGAAGAGGGCGGAAGCCTGACGATTATCGCGACAGCGTTGGTTGATACCGGTTCTAAAATGGATGAAGTTATCTATGAAGAATTTAAAGGTACCGGCAACATGGAATTGCATCTCGCGCGTAAAATCGCTGAGAAACGTGTATTCCCTGCTATCGATTACAACCGTTCCGGTACGCGTAAAGAAGAGTTGCTTACGACGTCAGAAGAACTGCAAAAAATGTGGATCCTGCGTAAAATCATCCATCCAATGGGCGAGATCGACGCGATGGAATTCCTCATTAACAAGCTTGCGATGACCAAAACCAACGATGATTTCTTCGACATGATGAAACGTTCGTAATTGGTGCAAAAGTGACCTAACGCCACGCTGAGTCGTGGCGTTTTTTGCTTTTGGCGGCTAGGATAAGGCAGTTTGCTCAAATAGCTGGAATTAAGATAAGCGCTGATAGTTTTTCAGTGACATTTTCTCTACCTTGTCCGAGCTACAGGGATGATGAATCAGTAAAGGTATTGCTTTAGACAAAACCACAACTGTCCCCCATAGGAAATGACCGTAAGGCCGTGAGGTTTTATGACGTTGGCCAGGCTAAGCTGCCTTCTCTTTTTGCAGAGATCTGTTGACTGTGAACATGCTCAATATGAGTTCTGAACTCCTTGTTATTTTCTTGTTTTCTTTTGTCTTCTTATTTTTGGCTCGAAAACTTGCCCCTAAAGTTGGATTAGTTGATAAACCCAATGATCGTAAACGTCACCAGGGGTTGATTCCTTTGGTGGGGGGGATTTCAATTTTCGCAGGCATTTGTTTTACCTTCCTCATTACTGACTATCAGATAGCTCACAGCAAGCTTTATCTGGGCTGCGCGGGGTTACTGGTTCTGGTCGGCGCTCTGGACGATCGCTTTGACATCAGCGTTAAAATCCGTGCGTTTGTTCAAGCGGTGGTGGCCATTGCTATGATGGTTTATGCCGGCCTGGTCCTGAGCAATCTGGGACATCTTATCGGGCCATGGGAGATGATCCTGGGTCCCTTTGGCTATCCAGTTACGCTGTTTGCCGTTTGGGCTGCGATCAACGCCTTTAATATGGTGGATGGGATCGATGGGCTGCTGGGGGGGCTATCCAGCGTCACTTTTGGCGCGATGGGGATCGTGATGTACATGAGTGGCCATCTGGATCTGGCACTCTGGTGCTTTGCCATGATTGCCGCTACCCTTCCCTATATTTTGCTAAACCTCGGCGTTTTTGGTCCGCGCTATAAAGTCTTTATGGGTGACGCAGGCAGTACGCTGATTGGTTTTACCATTATCTGGATCCTGTTGCAGAGTACCCAGGGCGTAACGCATCCTATGACGCCCGTCACCGCGCTGTGGCTGATCGCTATTCCCCTGATGGACATGATTGCTATCATGTATCGCCGTCTGCGCAAAGGTATGAGTCCTTTCTCACCCGATCGCCAGCATATTCACCACCTGATTATGCGAGCCGGATTTAGCTCGCGTCAGGCCTTTGTTTTAATCACACTGGCCGCAACACTGCTGGCCGCTATTGGCGTGATTGGCGAGCATCTCGGATTCGTCCCTGAGTGGTTGATGTTGTTACTGTTCCTGCTGGCTTTTTTGTTCTACGGCTACTGCATCAAACACGCCTGGCGTGTAGCGCGTCTGATGAAACGTTTTAAACGACGTCTGCGTCGCGCTCGATAACCCCATCAATTATTCATTATTTAGAGGTTTACTGGTTGTGATGACATCAGAGACAAACGCCCAAAAAGTCGAGACCAGTATCGATAACGAACTGGATATCCGTGGTTTGTGCTGCACGTTGTGGAAAGGGAAACTTTGGATTGTCGGTATTGGGCTGCTGTTTGCTGTGATTGCGCTGGGCTCTTCATATTTGATGAAACAAGAGTGGAGCTCCACAGCAATTACTGACCGTCCTACGGTGAACAATTTAGCGTCCTATTTCTCTCAGGCGCAGTTTTTACGCAACCTCGATGTTCGAAATACGCAGGCGCCCCTGGGCGATCAGCCGTCGATTTCCGAGGATGCCTACAACGAATTTATTATGCAACTGGGCGCCTATGACACCCGTCGTGATTTCTGGTTAAACAGCCCTTATTATCAGCAACGTAAAGAGGGTGATGCCCGCAGCGATGCCGTCTTGCTCGATGACCTGATAAACAATATCCAGTTGACTGCGCGTGACGGACTCAAAGTCCCCAACGACAGCGCGAAACTGACGGCCGAGAGCGCGGCGGATGCCAATAAGCTGATGCGGGAATACGTCAATTTTGCCAGCAAGCGTGCGGCGCAGCATTTATACGATGAATTGCAGGGTGCCTGGGCGGCGCGTACACAGTCGATGAAAGCGCAGGTTAAACGCCAGGAAGCCGTTGCCCAGTCAATCTTCCAGCGTGAAGTGAATAATACTCAGCAGGCGCTGAAAATTGCTCAGCAGCAGAAAATTAATAAAAGTCAGACGGATACCCCGGCTGAACAACTGCCTTCTTCGGATATGTTCCTGCTTGGTGTGCCGATGCTACAGGCCCGTCTGGAGTTATTACAAGCTTCTGGCCCGAACTATGAACTGGATTACGATCAAAACCGCGCCATGCTGGCGACGTTGAACGTTGGGCCAACACTGACCGCGCATTTCCAGACTTACCGCTATCTGCGCACGCCTGAAGAGCCAGTGAAGCGCGATAGCCCACGCCGGGCTTTCCTGATGATTATGTGGGGCGTCGTTGGCGGTCTGATCGGTGCCGGTGTTGCGCTAACCCGTCGCCGAAGTGCGAAAATCCAATAAACGAATCGAGAGAGGCGAAGATTTCGCCTGGCCAGTAGGACGTGTCTGCGCCTAACTGAACAAGAGAGACTCACTGTGAAAGTGTTGACGATATTCGGCACCCGCCCGGAAGCCATCAAAATGGCGCCGCTGGTGCACGCTTTGGCTCAGGATGACGCCTTTGAGTCAAAAGTCTGCGTCACGGCACAGCATCGTGAAATGTTAGATCAAGTATTGCATCTGTTTGGTATCCAGCCGGAGTATGACCTCAATATCATGCAGCCGGGCCAGGACCTGACGGAGATAACCAGCCGCATTCTGCAAGGCTTAAAACCTGTCTTGCAGGAGTTCCAGCCGGACGTTGTACTGGTTCATGGCGATACGACCACCACCTTGTCGGCCAGTTTGGCCGCCTTCTATCAACAGATCCCCGTCGGCCATGTCGAGGCGGGTTTGCGTACTGGCGATCTCTCTTCCCCATGGCCGGAAGAGGGAAACCGGCGACTGACCACGCATCTGGCGAAATGGCATTTTGCGCCGACCGATACGTCGCGTGCCAATTTGCTGCGTGAAGCCATTCCGGCTGCGGATATTTTTGTCACCGGTAACACCGTTATCGATGCCTTGCTGTGGGTTCGCGACAGGGTGAAAAGGGATGCAGGTCTGGCGGAACAACTGGCGGCTCATTATCCTTTCATCGATGCCAGCAAGAAAATTATTCTGGTCACGGGCCACCGTCGCGAAAGCTTTGGTGGCGGATTCGACCGCATTTGCAGTGCGCTGGCTGAAATCGCCCTGCAACATCCGCACGTGCAAATTGTTTATCCCGTACACCTCAATCCGAATGTCAGCGAACCGGTAAAGCGCATTCTGCGTGATATCGACAACATTAAGCTGATCGATCCGCAGGACTATTTGCCGTTTGTTTATCTGATGGATAAAGCCTACCTGATCCTCACAGATTCTGGCGGCATTCAGGAAGAGGCACCGTCCTTGGGTAAGCCTGTGCTGGTGATGCGCGAAGCCACCGAACGGCCGGAAGCGGTAAGCGCTGGCACCGTCAGGTTGGTGGGCACAGATACGGCCAAAATAGTAAAAGAAGTGACCCGGCTGCTGAAGGACGAAAACGAATATCACAATATGAGCCGGGCGCATAATCCTTATGGCGACGGAGAAGCCTGCCGTCGTATTCTTGACGCATTAAAGAATCATCAGGTATCACCATGAGTTTCCAAACTATCTCTGTCATTGGACTAGGTTACATCGGTCTGCCGACTGCGGCGGCCTTTGCTTCACGGCAGAAAAAAGTCGTTGGCGTGGACATCAATCAACACGCCGTCGATACCATTAATGGCGGAGCCATACACATTGTTGAACCGGATCTTGATGCGCTGGTGAAAACCGCCGTCGATGGCGGTTTCCTGCAGGCATTCACCCATCCACAACCCGCAGATGCTTTTCTGATTGCGGTCCCGACGCCGTTTATGGGCGATCACCAGCCAGATTTAAAATACGTTGAGTCGGCTGCACGCTCCATTGCACCGGTGCTGAAAAAAGGCGATCTGGTGATCCTCGAATCCACATCGCCAGTCGGTACGACCGAACTGATGGCCGAATGGCTGGCGGAATGTCGCCCGGATCTGCGCTTTCCCCAGCAAGAGAGTGACCGTGCCGATGTGAATATTGCCTACTGTCCAGAGCGTGTATTGCCGGGACAGGTGATGGTCGAACTGATTAAAAACGATCGGGTTATCGGCGGTATGACGGCACTCTGCTCGCAGCGAGCCTGCGATTTATACAATATCTTCCTGCAGGGCGAATGTGTGGTGACAAACTCCCGCACGGCAGAGATGTGCAAGCTGACCGAAAACAGCTTCCGCGACGTGAACATCGCTTTTGCTAACGAACTGTCGCTGATTTGTGATGCGCAGGGTATTAACGTGTGGGAACTTATCGCTCTGGCTAATCGCCATCCGCGGGTCAATATTCTCCAGCCAGGCCCCGGCGTGGGCGGGCACTGTATCGCGGTCGACCCGTGGTTTATCGTCGCGCAGAATCCTGATCTGGCACGGTTGATAAAAACCGCGCGTGAAGTGAATGACAGCAAACCCCATTGGGTGGTGGACCGCGTGAAATCGGCGCTGGCAGATTGCCTGACGGCCACCGGTAAACGTGCGTCAGAGGCGAAAATCGCCTGCTTTGGGCTGGCATTCAAACCCAACATTGATGACCTGCGTGAAAGCCCAGCGGTTGAAGTGACTCGGTTAATTGCTGACTGGCACGCCGGTGAAACCTGGGCGGTAGAACCCCATGTCAACCATCTGCCCGCGTTACTGGACGGTAAAGCGAGCCTGCATACGGTAGAGGATGCATTGCAAAATGCCGATCTGCTGGTCATGCTCGTCGATCATCAGCTTTTCAAAGCGATCCCTGCGGATCAGATTCATCAGTTATGGATTGTTGATACCAAAGGTGTCTGGCGTTAATCACCGATCGGAGACAGATATGCGACTCTGCGGCAGGCTCGAACCCCTCGAATGGGAAAGTGAATTTTTCGGTCTGAGCACGGCAAAGCTGCACGTCGATCCTGCTGCGAAAGTCCTGACCGAACGCGCATTTTCCGCGTATGCGCGGGTGCAGGCGAAAGTGAACGCTGATAACACCCAACTGCTCGATACCTTACAGAACCAGGGTTTTCGGCTGGTCGAAGGTGAAATCGATCTGTGTATTCCCATTGAGAGGGCATCTGAGGCGTCCGGCAGTGGGCAGATAGCCACCGGAGAGGATATCGCGTTGATCCGCGCGGCGGCGGGTGAGGCTTTCCGGCTTAGCCGCTTTCGCGTGCCGTGGTACAAACCCCAGGACAGTGAACGTTTTTATGCGCTGTGGGCAGAAAAGGCCGTGTTGGGCACTTTTGATCACCTCGCTTTATGGGTAAAAGATACCTCTGGTGAAGTGCAGGGCTTTGTCACCCTGCGTAAAACTGCGTCCAGCGAGGCCCGCATCGGCTTGTTGGCGACCTTGCCCGCTTGGCAGGGGCATGGCATTGGCAAACAACTTATGGCGGCGGCAAAACAGTGGTGCACGGCAAACGCTGTCTCACGGTTATATGTTGCGACGCAAACCGGCAATCTCGCTGCCCTCAATCTTTATCTCGCCAGTGGGGGAAAAATTTCTCACTCGGCATATTGGCTGTACAGGTGAAAAAATGATCCCTTTTAACGCACCGCCGGTCGTCGGCACTGAAATTGACCACATGCGTTCAGCGATGAGCAGCGGAAAAATGTGTGGCGACGGCGGCTTTGGGCTGCGTTGTCAGCAGTGGTTCGAACAGCGTTTCGGCAGCGCCAAAGTGTTATTAACCCCTTCCTGTACCGCATCTCTGGAGATGGCCGCGCTGTTGCTCGACATCAAGGAGGGCGATGAAGTGATCATGCCAAGTTTCACTTTCGTCTCGACGGCCAACGCCTTTGTGCTACGTGGCGCAAAAATCGTGTTTGTGGATATCCGTCCGGATACCATGAACATCGATGAGACGCTGATTGAAGCGGCAATCACGGATAAAACCCTCGTTATTGTACCGGTGCACTACGCAGGCGTTGCCTGCGAGATGGACCACATCATGCAGCTTGCCCGGCAGTACAAATTGTTCGTGGTAGAAGACGCGGCGCAGGGCGTGATGTCGACCTATAAAGGCAAAGCGCTGGGCACCATCGGCCACATTGGCTGTTTTAGCTTCCATGAAACCAAAAATTACACCTCGGGTGGCGAAGGCGGTGCAACACTGATCAATGATGAAAAATTGGTCGATCGCGCCGAAGTCATTCGGGAAAAAGGCACTAACCGCACCCAGTTCTTCCGCGGTCAGGTGGACAAATACACCTGGCGCGACATTGGTTCGAGCTATCTGATGTCAGATTTGCAGGCCGCCTATCTGTGGGGCCAGCTTGACGCTGCGGAGCAAATCAATCAGCGGCGTCTGGCGTTGTGGCACAACTACAATGAGACACTGCAAACACTGGCGCAGGCGGGGCGTATCACGTTGCCGTCGGTCCCGCAGGATTGCGTGCAGAATGCGCATATGTACTACATCCGCCTGAACGATATCGAAGATCGGAGTGCTTTTATTGCGCACATGAAAGCCGCCGACATTCTGACGGTCTTCCACTATATTCCTCTGCACCTCAGCCCGGCGGGCGAGAGTTTTGGCCGTTTCAGTGGTGAAGACCGCTTTACGACCCAAGAGAGCGAACGGCTGGTGCGTCTGCCGCTGTTTTACAACATGACGGATGAGACCCAGCAGACCGTCATCAGTGCCATGCTGAAATACTTCGCCTGATATGTCTCTGGCAAAGGCTTCGGTCTGGACGGCAGGCTCTACGCTGATAAAAATCGCCGCTGGCTTACTGGTGGTGAAATTACTGGCAGTGGCCTTCGGCCCGAGCGGTGTCGGTCAGGCGGGTAACTTCCGCCAGATGGTCACCGTGCTTGGCGTATTGTCGGGTGCCGGCATATTTAACGGCGTGACCAAATACGTCGCCGAACATCATCAGGATCCTGCGCGGCTCAAAGCGGTGCTGGGAACGGCTTCAAGCCTGATCTTAGGCTTCTCCACGCTGCTGGCGGTGATTTTCCTGCTGGCGGCGGAGCCGATAAGCATCGGGCTATTTGGCCATGATGACTATCAGCCGGTGATCCGCGCTGTCGCCTTGATTCAAATGGGCATTGCCTATGCCAACTATTTTCAGGCCATCCTCAAGGGTTACCGTGATGCCAGAGGCAATGCGCTGGCGGTGATTGGCGGCAGCCTGATTGGCTTGCTGGCCTATTTACTCTGTTTCAAACTGGGCGGTTATGAGGGCGCGCTGGCTGGCCTGGCGCTGGTGCCTGCGTTGGTGGTACTGCCGGCAGGCGCGATGTTATGGCGTCGCCAGCCTTTCCCGCTGCATTTTCTGCGGCTGGGCTGGGACCGCGCCATCGCCAGCCATCTGGGCAAATTCACCCTGATGGCGTTGATCACTTCGGTGACGCTGCCGGTTGCCTATGTGATGATGCGAAATCTGCTGGCTAAATATTATAGCTGGGACGACGTGGGGATCTGGCAGGGCGTCAGCAGCATTTCGGATGCTTACCTGCAATTTATCACCGCCTCTTTCAGCGTCTATCTGCTGCCGACGTTGTCGCGCCTGACGGACAAACAGGCGATTTCACGCGAAATTATTAAGTCGCTTAAATTTGTGATCCCGGCGGTGGCCTGCGCCAGCTTTATGGTGTGGTTGCTGCGTGACTTCGCCATCTGGCTGCTTTTTTCCCATCAGTTTATTGCCATGCGTGACCTCTTTGCCTGGCAGCTGGTGGGGGATGTGCTCAAAGTCGGATCCTATGTATTTGGGTATCTGGTGATTGCCAAAGCGTCGCTGCGCTTTTATGTGCTGACTGAAATTAGCCAGTTTTTACTGCTGACGGGTTTCTCGCACTGGCTGATCCCGTTACACGGTTCTTTAGGTGCCGCACAGGCCTACATGGCGACTTACATCGTCTATTTCACCCTGTGCAGCATCGTTTTTGTTATCTATCGTAGACGAGCATGACAACGCTGATTCACGTATTGGGATCTGATATCCCGCACCATAATCTCACCGTGCTGCGCTTCTTCAATGACGTGCTGGCTGAGTGCGCCCCGCAGAATCAAACTCGACATTTTATGGTAGCTGCCGCAGACAGCGCGGTGTTTGCGCCCTTTACCCGGCTACAAATCGACGTCTATCCGGATAAAAAAAGTTTGGCGCAGGCGGTGGTCGCCAAAGCACAGCAAAATCGCGGCCAGCGTTTTTTCCTGCACGGGCAATTTAACCCGACTCTGTGGCTGGCCTTGCTGAACGGAAAAATTAAAGCGCGGCAGGTGTGCTGGCATATATGGGGCGCGGATCTGTATGAAGCGTCGGGTAGCCTGAAGTTTCGACTGTTCTACCTGCTGCGGCGCATTGCTCAGGGCCGCGTTGGCCACGTTTTCGGTACGCGCGGCGATCTTATTCATTATCATCAGCGGCATCCTCGGGTGGCGTCATCGTTGCTCTATTTCCCGACGCGCATGGACCCGGCTCTGACTCAACCCGCCAGCCAGCCTGAGAATAGCGGGCCGATGACCATTTTAGTTGGCAATTCTGGCGATACCAGCAACCGGCATATTGAAGCCCTGAACTCGCTGCATCAGCAGTTCGGTGCCGATATTCGGGTGATCATTCCGATGGGGTATCCGGCGAACAATCAGCCCTATGTCGAACACGTTCGGGCTGAAGCGCTGAAGCTTTTTCCGGCTGAACATGTGGAATTACTGACAGAGGCCATGGCTTTCGATGACTATCTGAATATGCTGCGCCGCTGCTCGCTGGGGTATTTCATTTTTGACCGCCAGCAGGGGATCGGGACGCTGTGTCTGCTGATTCAGTTTGGCGTGCCTTTTGTCGTCAGCCGTAAGAATCCCTTCTGGCAGGATTTGGCCGAGCAGCATCTGCCGGTGCTGTTTTATGGCGATGCGCTGGATACGGCCACCGTCGCCGAAGCGCGCCGTCAGTTACTGAGTACTGACCGCGAGAATATTACCTTCTTTAATCCCAACTACGTTGCCGGATGGCAACAGGCGCTGAATTTGGCCGCAGGAACATCATCATGACGCTGCTCCAGTTTGGCGGTCTTTGCGTGGTTTATGCTTTTTCGCTGATTTTCATTCTGACGCTGACGTACAAAGAGTTTCGCCGCGTCCGTTTTAATTTCAACGTATTCTTTTCGATGCTGTATCTGCTGACGTTTTATTTCGGCTTTCCCCTGACTTGCCTGTTGGTGTTCCGCTTTGACGTACAGGTGGTGCCGGTGGAATATCTGCTGCAGGCGATGCTGGCCGCGACTTGTTTCTACGGTATTTACTATGTGAGCTATAAAACCCGGCTGAAAAAGCCCTCTGCGACACCCAGAGCGGCGGTGTTTACGATGAATCGAGTGGAAACTCATCTGACGTGGATCCTGCTGGCGCTGGTCGCTATCGTGACCGTCTCGATTTTCTTTCTGCATAACGGTTTTCTGCTGTTCAAACTGAAGTCCTACAGCCAGATTTTCTCCAGTGAAGTCTCCGGTGTGGCGCTCAAACGTTTCTTCTACTTCTTTATACCCGCCATGCTGGTGGTTTATTTCTTGCGCCAAAATAGCCGCAGCTGGTTGTTTTTCCTGGTGAGCACCGTGGCCTTCGGTTTGCTGACCTACGTGATTGTCGGCGGCACGCGGGCCAACATCATTATCGCCTTCGCCCTGTTTCTGTTCATCGGTATTGTGCGGGGCTGGATCTCGTTGTGGATGCTGGCCGTGGCCGGTGTTATGGCCATCGTAGGGATGTTCTGGCTGGCGCTGAAGCGCTATGGCATGAACGTTAACGGACCAGAGGCGTTTTATACCTTCCTCTATCTGACTCGCGATACGTTCTCACCCTGGGAAAACCTCGGCCTGTTGTTACAAAACTACGACAAAATCAGCTTCCAGGGGCTCGCACCGATTATTCGCGATTTCTACGTGTTTATTCCAAGCTGGCTATGGCCGGGCAGGCCCAGCGTGGTGCTCAACTCGGCCAACTATTTCACCTGGGAAGTGCTCAATAACCATTCCGGTCTGGCGATCTCTCCGACCCTCATCGGTTCGCTGGTCGTTATGGGCGGCGTGTGGTTTATTCCGCTGGGAGCCGTGGCCGTAGGCCAGATCATCAAATGGTTCGACTGGTTATATGAACTAGGCAAAGCGGAGAAGAACCGCTACAAAGCGGCGATTTTGCAGAGCTTCTGTTTTGGTGCCGTATTTAATATGATCGTGCTGGCCCGCGAAGGGGTGGACTCTTTCTTTTCGCGCGTGGTCTTTTTCTGTCTGATCTTCGGCGCCTGCCTGGTCATGGCAAAGCTGTTGTACTGGCTTTTTGACGCCGTCGGGCTGATTCGTCCGCATCCGTCCCGTATCGTTAACACTATCAATACCAAAGGGATCCCCACGACGCCTATGTCGTCGCAGGAACACTCATGAATTCAGATAATAACATCCCAATTTACACTATCCGCGGTATTGCCCTGTGGGGTTTTCGCGATATGGGCCAGTTCCTCGACTACCTTTTTGCCGGTCGCCGGGTAAAGCACGGTGCGCTGGTGGCAATGAATGCGGAAAAAGTGCTGACGATGGAAAGTCAGCCGGACATTGCCGAACTCATTGGGCGTGCTGAGTATAAATATGCCGATGGCATCAGCATTGTTCGGTCGATTCGCCGCAAATATCCGCAAGCGAAAGTGTCCCGCATTGCCGGTGCTGATTTATGGGAAGGGCTGATGCAGAGGGCAGGGCAGGAAGGCACGCCGGTATTTCTGATTGGCGGGAAACCTGATGTGCTGGAGCAAACCGAAGCTAAATTGCGCGCACAGTGGAACGTCAATATCGTCGGCAGTCAGAACGGCTTCTTCACCCCGGAACAGCGCGCTGCGCTGTTTGAGCGTGTAAAAGCCAGCCAGGCTGCGATTGTTACCGTGGCAATGGGGTCGCCGAAGCAGGAGATCCTGATGCGTGACTGTCGGGAAGTACATCCGAATGCTTTATATATGGGCATTGGTGGTACCTACGACGTGTTTACCGGCCGGGTTAAACGTGCGCCAAAAATCTGGCAAAAGCTGGGGCTGGAGTGGCTCTATCGGCTGATCTGCCAACCCAGCCGTTTGGGCCGCCAGCTCAAACTGCTTAAGTATCTGCGTTACCACTACACCAACCGCCTCTGATTTCCTCTGCGCCGAAGGTTTTCCGCCTTTGGCGCGCCACTTCTCGTTTTCGATCCCCGCTTGCTGGCATTTTCAATGAGCGTTGCCCGCCAAACTACTGCTTTCTGATTTGTGGTTTGCAACTGATCACAAAATACGAAACCATACTGCCCGTTTTAGCGCCCCACACGGGGAAGCAGACTATAAAAATAATATTCCGGTCGCTCCGGAAGGCAAACACAACGACGAAAATATTGAGGATCTATGGCAAGTGAAGAGGAAAAGAGTGGACTACACCGTGGGCTGGAAGCCCGACATATAGAACTGATCGCGTTAGGCGGTACGATTGGGGTTGGCCTGTTCATGGGCGCAGCCAGTACGCTGAAATGGGCCGGGCCCTCCGTGTTACTCGCGTATATTCTGGCGGGTGTCTTCGTCTTCTTCTTCATGCGCGCGATGGGCGAAATGTTACATCTTGAGCCTGTGGCCGGCTCGTTTGCTGTCTATGCACACAAATATCTCGGCCCTTACTATGGTTATCTGACGGCATGGAGCTACTGGTTCATGTGGATAGCGGTGGGTATTTCCGAAATCACCGCCATTGGCGTCTATGCCCAGTACTGGTTCCCTGATTTACCCCAGTGGATACCAGCGCTGGCTGCCGTCGCCATTGTGGCAGCGGCTAATCTGGCTGCGGTAAAGCTTTATGGTGAAATGGAGTTCTGGTTTGCGCTGATCAAAATCACCACCATTATTGTGATGATTGTCGTTGGGCTGGCGGTTATCTTCTTCGGTTTTGGCAACCATGGCCAACCGGTTGGCTTTGCCAACCTGACGGCGCACGGCGGCTTCTTTGCCGGAGGCTGGAAAGGTTTCCTGTTTGCGCTCTGTATTGTCGTGGCGTCCTATCAGGGGGTCGAACTGGTTGGGATCACCGCCGGTGAAGCGAAAAATCCGCAGGTCACTCTCAAGCGCGCGATCAATAACATCCTCTGGCGCATCCTGATTTTCTACGTTGGCGCGATTTTCGTCATCATCACTATCTTCCCGTGGAACGAAATGGGGACGCACGGCAGTCCGTTCGTACTGACGTTCGCGAAGATTGGTATCGCTTCTGCGGCAGGCATCATTAACTTCGTGGTGCTGACGGCCGCGCTGTCCGGCTGTAACAGCGGGATGTACAGCTGCGGGCGTATGCTCTACGCCCTGGCGAAGAACCGTCAGGTACCGGCGTTTCTTGGCAAAGTGACGAAAAGCGGCGTGCCGGTGTACGGGATTGCCGTCACTATCGCGGTGCTGCTGATTGGCTCGTGCCTGAATTACCTCATTCCGAACCCGGAGCAGGTATTTGTTTATGTCTACAGTGCCTCTGTGCTGCCGGGTATGGTGCCGTGGTTTGTCGTGCTCATCAGCCAGTTACGGTTTCGCGAAGCCCACGCAGAGAAGCTGAAAACGCATCCGTTCAAGTCGATCCTGTTCCCCTACACCAATTATTTGACGCTGATTTTCCTCGCTGGCGTGCTGGTCGGTATGGCAATTAACCCGGATACGCGGATTTCTTTGCTAGTAGGCGGGATTTTTATCGCAGCGATCAGCCTGATATACTTCGGCCTCGGGATGAACAGACATACTTCCCTGACGGCTGAAAAGACAAAATAACGTCACAAGTCATAGGGAGGGGAGTGTCAGATGCCTATTTTTAGCGCGTATTGGACAAAGAGCAGCCAAGCGAAACTTTTCCAATAAAAAGCACTAGACAGGGTGGCATGAAAACCGTAGTATCCCCTCCCGCAACGGCGCTAAGCGCCCGTAGCTCAGCTGGATAGAGCGCTGCCCTCCGGAGGCAGAGGTCTCAGGTTCGAATCCTGTCGGGCGCACCATTAGTTTGCGCTAGAGTTGCGGTGGTCATGTTTGAAGTTAAGCAGTCCACGATGTAGAAAAGTTTGAAATGGTGGCTATAGCTCAGTTGGTAGAGCCCTGGATTGTGATTCCAGTTGTCGTGGGTTCGAGCCCCATTAGCCACCCCAAATTTTTTAAATGATTTTGTGAATGTGACATGCGATGGTGGCGGAATTGGTAGACGCGCTAGCTTCAGGTGTTAGTGTCCTTTGGATGTGAGGGTTCGAGTCCCTCCCTTCGCACCACACACAAAATGCATTTAAATGATGCAGTTAGCGTCAAAAAGTAGTAAGATGCACGACATCGGCGAGTAGCGCAGCTTGGTAGCGCAACTGGTTTGGGACCAGTGGGTCGGAGGTTCGAATCCTCTCTCGCCGACCAATTCGAAGAAAACTTGCTTTTTAAAGCAGGTTTTTTTTCGTCTGTAGTTCGCACACCACATCGACTCCTTCTTCTTCCCCCTGCTGTTGCTCAGAAGAGACATACTCGCTGCCGGTTGTCGTTGTCAGGTGACATTCAACAGACTGAAAATAAACGTATTATTACCGAGATAGCCAGGCTGTCTCTGACTGGCAACACTAATTGGCGTTAAGTTATGTTTTGCCATGTACTACGGGGTGCGCGCAAACATTTTCTATGAATAGATAAAGCCATTAATCAATGTAAATCAGTAGGATACGTGATTTTTATTTGTTGGCAGCAGAAGTGGCCTCAATGTGGCACGCGTCCTGCACTATTTGATATGTAGATGCTCATTCCACCTCTTATGTTTGCTTTCTGGCTTCATAAACCTGGGAATGATGCAGAGCCAATTTATAGTGCCTATTGTCTATCTGCCCGATAAACACCTTTCATCAGGTATTTATCAACCAGCAGGCAAAACGTTGAGTGAGGCACTCCCCCTGTTGTTCATGACCTGATTGTTTTCGACACTTGCCTACCGGCAAGTGTTTTTTTTGCATAAAAAAAGCTCCCGAAGGAGCTTTTGATGTTTATCGCCGATCACTCTATCGTGACTACCCTTGCGAATTATTCAGGGTCAGCATTAATCCCTTATGGCGCATCTCTGCGGCTTCTGCGGGCTTGTGCAATTTATCAAGGGCATCAGCCAGCCACGCATAATCATAGGCATCAGGACGTTGTTTCAACGCCTCACGGAAAGCTTCAGAGGCCTGCAGCCACTCACCATGCTTCATCAGCAACTGTCCCAGCGTGCTGTTAAGCAGCGGTGTGGCGCCATTCTGCTTGATGACCTGACGTAATGTCTTCTCCAGCTGTTCCGGATTTCCCGAACGCAGTTTTGGCATCATTGCGATCAGGCGCTCATCATACTGGCGCTTCAGTCCGTCGAGGATCACTTCCTGCGCCAGATCCTGATCGTTGCATTCAATCAGATGTGCAGCCATCGCGACTTGCAGGGCCACTTCATGGCGGGTCTTACGGTTCTGATCTTTCCACCAACGTTTCAGACCTTCGCTACCTTCCTCGGCCATCATCTGATTCATCATGCCGATGTATGCCTGTTCCTGCAGGACACGAAGCTCTTCATCGTCGTGGATCCCCGCTTTGGACATAGAGGGCAGGATCTCCAGCAATGAGCCGTAAGCACCAGTACGCAAATAGGCTTGTTCTGCCAGACGCAGAATCTCCGGATGACGCGGCGACTGACCAATCAGACGGTCAACGCCGTGGCGTGCGGCGTGAATTTCTCCCTGCGCCAGTTGAATGCGCACTCGGGTGATATCCACCGGCATCTGGTCGATGTCGGCGATTTCGGCCGCGCGTTCCAGATACTGATTGGTGCGAATATCATCACCGCGTTGCTGAGCTGCTTCGGCCGCCAGCAGATAATTCACTACCGGTTGTTCGGCATGGTCGGCATTGCGCGCCAGCAGTTTTTCCATCTGGCGGTGATCGCCTTCGGCCAGTTTTAGCATGGCTGCCTGAGTCTGTTTACGCGCTTTGGAACTTTTGCGTCCGGCAAACCAACCGCGGGTGCGTGCACCAGTGCGGAATACACGGCGCAAAAACCATTCGATGAAAAACAGTACTAACATCAGTACCACAAACATGATGGTCAGACCGGTAACGCTGGTTTCGACGTTGTAATTGTCCGTCTGGATCAGCACATATCCCTGATGTCCGGCGAGCATCGGACCGGCGATGATGCCGGCAATGACCAGAATGAATAACACAAAAATCTTTAACATGCGTTATTCCCCCTTTGCAGAGGCTGCGGGCTGTTGCAACAGATTACGCACCCGGCTTTGCATCAGTTTTTCCAGCATTGGTTGGCTCTTGAGCTGGTCAGGAACGTCCATCGAAATAGATTGCTGACTGAGATTATCGACCTCTTCAAGGAATGCTTTGGTCGTCGGATCGCTGGTATCGAAATAGGCGCGAACCCAGGTCGATACTGACTCGAGAGATTGTTTGTAAATTTCGTCCTGATGACGCGGTACTGCCTGAGCGGCAATCAGCAGGCGTGAACGAATATTCTCACGCAGATAGACATCTTGGTTCGGTGCAAGTAAAGGCTCTGCGCTGCTGTCACGGCGACGAACGGTAATGAAGTCTGACATAAAGGTGTGCCAGCTTTTAGTCAGGTTCTGACGCCATTCGGCGAGTGAACCAGACAGGCTAGTGCCGTCGTCGTCCATTGGCGCTTCATCGCTGTCATTATCGGCCAGGCGCAGGTTATCGACCTGATTAGATAGTTGATTCACTTTCAGGATAATACCATCGAAATCGACCTGGGAGACGGCGGAGAGGCTGGAGACATCTTCATTAAGCGCGCGGCGTACATCAATCAGGCTCGGATCATTCATGTCGGCCAGGCTCGCATCGGCGCTTTTCAGCAGTGCGGCGGCGGTGGTGACATCCTGATCGCTCCAGAGTTTGCGCCCGGCCAGTTTCACCAGAAAATCGGCTTGAGCCAGCATCCAGGTTTTGGCATCGCTGCCGGAGATACTGGCGACTTTATCCTGTAATTCGTTGAGCTGGCGGCTAAACGATGCTTGCTGACGTTCACCAGCCTGCTGCGATTTATCCTGCTCGCCGAGCAGAGCGGTAATTTGCTGTTTGTCCTGCTGCTGGCTTTTTTGTAAGGCAATCAATTGGTCCTGCAACTCATCGACGGCTGCCGTTTGTCTAAGCGTCTGCTGGTGTCCGTGATAATAGAGGCCCGCGCCCAGTGCAATGACCAGCACGATCGCAATCGCACCGAGAACCGGAGCAGTGCGCTGTTTTTTACGCAACGCGTTAAGCGGGTCGTCTTGCTGTTTGTCACGTGAATCAACATCTGGCTGTTGGGGGCTCTCAACCGTTGGGGTGATCACATCATCCTGTGCGGAAGGATTTTTTTGTTCCGTCATCTTGGCACATCCCTTAGTCAGGTTATTTTAATGCGCGGATTAGCGCATCATTATCTGCGTTTTCAGCGACCCGGATGTCGTTCCAGCCCAATTGGCGGGCGAGGGTCGCTAAACGTTCGCTGACGACTACCAGGCTACAGCGCAGTAACCAGGTGTCACGGTAGTATTCAGGAACTAACGTATGAAGCAGTTGTAGCATTTCGCCGCTGGTGACCACCAGTGTCGTAATGCCTGCGCGCTGCCAGCTTGAGCTTTGCTCACTGCCGTCATAAAAAATCGGGCTGCGCTGGTAGCATTCGCAATAAATGACCTCAACGCCACGTTGGCGAAGCGTTTCGGCCAGCAGTTCCCGGCCGCCATTGCCGCGCAGGATCAGGGCTTTTTTGCCTGCCAGATTTTGTAAATCCGGCAGCTGTAACAAGGTTTCGCTGGTTTCACCATCATGAGGATAGACCACAGGAAGGTGGCTCATGCGATGGAAAAGCAAACCCGTCGTGCGGCCAATCGCATAGTAATGGACATTTTCAGGCCACTTCTGCTGCGATTGCTGTAACGCCCGATCGGCATATTTCACCGCATGCTGAGAAAGAATGAACACCAGATCTTGCTGATTTAATGAGGATAGCAGGTTCGGCAGGGTTGCGAGCCCGTTGCCTGGCGCAAAATCAATCAACGGGGAATGATAGGCAACCCGGCCAAGCGTTCGCAGCCGGCTGACCAACTGCTCACCGAAAGGAGAAGGGCGGGTTACCAATATCGTCATCGTGGTGGATTTCCCTGATAAACATCCTGCAGGATTTCACGGGCGCCGTTGGCCAGTAACTCCTCGGCTAAATCTACACCCAGTTGTTCTGCATCCGCGGTATTGCCGCGACGTTCGCCGCGCACCATCTGGCTGCCATCCGGTGCGCCAACCAACGCGCGTAACCAGATTTGATCACCATTCACTTCAGCGTAGCTGCCAATGGGAACCTGACAACCGCCTTCGAGACGCATGTTCATGGCTCTTTCGGCCAGCACGCGCAGCGTAGTTTCACGGTGGGCCAGAGGCGCCAGCAATTCGCGTGTGTACTGATCATCAAGACGGCATTCGATACCGACGGCGCCCTGTCCAACAGCAGGAAGACACTCTTCCGGCGACAGCGCGACGCGGATGCGATCTTCGAGGTTCAGACGTTTCAAACCGGCAACGGCCAGAATGATGGCGTCATAATCACCTTTATCGAGTTTACCCAGGCGGGTACCGACGTTGCCGCGCAAATCGCGGATCACCAGATCAGGGCGCTGTTCGCGCAACTGGCACTGTCGGCGCAGACTGGATGTCCCCACAATGCTGCCAGCAGGCAGAGCGGCGAGATTGGCAAAATAGTTGGAGACGAAGGCGTCACGCGGATCATCGCGCTCGCAAATCGTCACCAGACCCAATCCTTTAGGGAATTCAACCGGGACATCTTTCATCGAGTGCACGGCGATATCTGCTCGGCCGTCCTGTATCGCCAGTTCGAGTTCTTTCACGAACAGGCCTTTGCCGCCGACTTTTGCCAGCGGTGTATCCAGAATGATGTCGCCACGCGTCACCATTGGCACCAGTTCAACCTGCAAACCGGGATGAAACGCCATTAATTGGGTTTGAACATATTGTGCTTGCCACAAAGCCAGGGGGCTCTGTCGGGTAGCAATTCGAATGATTTTGTCTAACATGTTTGTTACCGTTTTACTGATTCACTGACCATCCTACCACCGACATAGGAAAGCTGTCAGCGTAAGAAGCCATTGTCAAAGCAGGGGAACGGACACAAAAGGAAATTGTTACATCCGTGAGCTGGAAGTAAAATGCAGAGTAGTGGAAGAATAATTGTGGTGCGTTACTTCCTTTACGGTCAATCAGCAAGGTGTTAAATTGATCACGTTTCCAGCATTTAACCGTCAACTAATTTCTTCTTTACCATAAATGACGGTTTTTGGAACGGGGTTCTTTCTAGACACTGGAAAATCAGGCGAACAGTCTTGTACCTCTATATCGAGACACTGAAGCAGAGATTGGATGCAATTAACCAGTTACGCGTGGATCGCGCTTTAGCGGCCATGGGACCGGCTTTCCAACAGGTCTACAGTCTTCTGCCAGTTTTACTACATCACCATCACCCTCTGATGCCAGGTTACCTTGACGGTAAGGTTCCGCACGGCGTCTGCATCTTCACGCCTGATGATACCCAAACGACCTACCTTGCTGACCTCGAAGATAAATGGGGCAGCGCGCTCGAAACCATGGAGACAGGCGAACTGCCGATCACCGGCGTTTACTCCATGGGCAGCACCTCCTCAATTGGCCAGAGCCATACGTCGGATCTTGATATTTGGGTCTGTCATCAGTCCTGGCTCGACAACGAAGAACGCAACCGCTTACAGCAAAAATGCAGCCTGTTGGAAAAATGGGCCGCCTCGCTTGGCGTGGAAGTCAGCTTCTTCCTGATCGACGAAAACCGCTTCCGCCACAATGAAAGTGGCAGCCTGGGCGGTGAAGACTGCGGTTCGACGCAGCACATTCTTTTACTCGACGAATTTTACCGTACTGCCGTGCGCCTGGCCGGAAAACGTATTCTGTGGAATATGGTGCCGGGTGAAGAAGAAGGGCATTACGACGAATACGTGCTGTCGCTCTACGCTCAGGGAGCACTGACGCCGAATGAGTGGCTGGATCTCGGTGGTCTCAGCACGCTGTCGGCCGAAGAGTATTTCGGGGCCAGCCTGTGGCAGTTGTACAAAAGTATCGATTCGCCTTATAAAGCCGTACTCAAAACCTTGCTGCTCGAAGCGTATTCGTGGGAATACCCGAATACATCGCTGCTGGCAATGGACATCAAAAAGCGTCTGCATCAGGGCGAAATTGTCTGCTTTGGTCTCGACTCCTATTGCATGATGCTCGACCGCGTGACCCGCTACCTGACCCAAATTGAAGACACCACGCGTCTTGACCTGGTCCGCCGCTGCTTCTATCTAAAAGTGTGTGAAAAGCTCTCCCGCGCCCGTGCTTCGGTGGGCTGGCGTCGCGAAATTCTCAGCCAACTGGTCAGTGAATGGGGCTGGAGTGAAGAGCGACTGGCGATCCTTGATAACCGCGCCAACTGGAAAATCGAACGGGTGCGTGAAGCGCATAACGAACTGCTTGATGCGATGATGCAGAGTTACCGTAATCTGATCCGTTTCGCCCGTCGCAACAATTTAAGCGTCAGCGCCAGCCCGCAGGATATCGGCGTGCTGACCCGTAAATTGTACGCCGCCTTTGAAGCGCTGCCAGGTAAAGTGACGCTGATCAACCCGCAGATTTCGCCTGATTTGTCAGAGAGCGACTTAACCTTTATTCACGTACCTATTGGCCGCGCTAACCGCACTGGCTGGTATCTGTATAACCGGTCGCCATCGATGGAGTCGATAGTCAGCCATCAGCCGCTGGAATATAACCGCTACCTGAATAAGCTGGTGGCTTGGGCGTATTTCAACGGACTGTTGACGTCCACCACCCGCCTGCATATTAAAAGCAGCAACTTGTGTGATATCGCCAAACTACGCGAACTGGTGGCGGACGTTTCTCATCACTTCCCGCTGCGTCTGGCGGCACCAACGCCAAAAGCCTTGTACAGCCCGTGTGAGATTCGCCATCTGGCTATTATCGTGAACCTTGAACACGATCCGACTGCCGCTTTTCGTAATCAGGTTGTGCATTTCGACTTCCGTAAACTGGATGTGTTCAGCTTCGGGCAGCAGCAGCAATGTCTGGTGGGCAGTATTGACCTGCTCTATCGCAACTCGTGGAATGAAGTGCGAACCCTGCATTTCAGCGGCGAGCAAGCGGTGCTGGAAGCGCTGAAAACCATTCTGGGCAAAATGCATCAGGATGCTGCCCCGCCGGAGTCGGTCGAAGTATTCTGCTACAGCCAGCACCTGCGTGGCCTGATCCGTACCCGTATTCAGCAATTGGTCTCTGAGTGCATCGAGCTGCGCCTGTCGAGCAAACGTCTTGAGCCGGGCCGTTTTAAAGCGGTGCGCGTTGCCGGACAGACTTGGGGATTATTCTTCGAACGCCTGAGCGTGTCGGTGCAGAAACTTGAAAACGCGATTGAGTTCTATGGCGCGATCTCCAACAACAAGTTGCACGGTTTGTCGGTCAAAGTACAAACCGACCAGGCACATTTGCCCGCAGTGATTGACGGGTACGCCAGTGAAGGGATCATTCAGTTCTTCTTCGAAGACAGCAGCGATGATGTCGGTTTCAACATCTATATCCTTGATGAAGCCAACCGCGTTGAGGTTTACCACCACTGCGAAGGCAGTAAAGAAGATCTGGTTCGCGACGTCAGCCGCTTTTATTCTTCTTCACATGATCGCTTTACCTACGGCTCCAGCTTTATCAATTTCAACCTGCCGCAGTTCTATCAGATTGTGTCGCTCGATGGCCGTACCCAGGTGATTCCTTTCCGCAATAATCCGCTCGCACAACTGTGTGCCACGGTGGCCGATAATGCAGCAGAAACGGCGAAGGTACCTCAGCGTTTCCAGATACATTAAACCCACTCTGGCGGGTTTTTTCCGGCCCTGAGCCCCTAAACTGCGCCGTCTGAGATTGTCGATTCCTATTGCTTTTCATGATCCACCTGCGATGATAGAGGGCTTGGTGGCATGAATTACAGGCATTCATAAAATGAAAAAGGTTTTACTCTGGTCTTTGGCCGCATCGGTGCTCTTTACTCTTTCGGGTTGTGGACTGAAAGGCCCACTTTATTTCCCACCGGCTGATCAATCGTCGAAACAAAAAACTAGCCAGACGCCAGGCGTCCCAGGTGATGGTTCATCTCAGCAAAATGGCGTATCGCCAGAGAAACTGGGCACCAATTCCAGAGATTAACTGAGTCACCAGATTGTCCTTCCCGCATCAATGGTTCGGGAAAAGACCCTAGTTTACAGGATCATCGCGACTGGATCTGACCAGCGGTAAGCGGAGCAAAATATGCAGTTCTCCAAAATGCACGGCCTAGGCAACGACTTTATGGTCGTCGATGCCGTCACTCAAAATGTTTATTTCTCTCCCGAATTGATCCGCCGTTTGTCTGACCGTAACCGTGGTGTCGGCTTTGACCAGTTGCTGGTTGTTGAACCCCCTTACGATCCTGAACTCGATTTTCACTACCGTATTTTCAATGCTGACGGCAGTGAAGTGGCGCAGTGTGGCAACGGTGCCCGCTGTTTTGCCCGTTTTGTTCGAATTAAAGGTTTGACCAATAAACGTGACATTCGTGTCAGCACCCAAACCGGTCGCATGGTATTAACCGTGACTGAGGACGAACTGGTGCAGGTCAATATGGGCGAGCCTATTTTCGAACCGCAGCAAGTTCCTTTTCGTGCGCCTAAGCAGGAAAAAACCTACATCCTGCGCGCCGAAGAGCACACGGTATTTTGCGGCGTTGTCTCGATGGGTAATCCGCACTGTGTGTTGCAGGTGGAAGATGTACTCACCGCCAATGTCGAAGTACTCGGCCCGATGCTTGAAAGCCATGAGCGTTTCCCTGAGCGCGTGAATGTGGGCTTCATGCAGGTGGTTGACCGCGAAACGGTGAAACTTCGCGTCTTTGAGCGCGGCGCGGGTGAAACTCAGGCTTGCGGAAGCGGTGCCTGTGCGGCCGTTGCGGTCGGGATCTTACAAGGTTTACTTGCCGAAGACGTCCTGGTGGAGCTGCCGGGAGGCAACCTCGAGATTAGCTGGAAAGGACCGGGTCATTCGCTTTATATGACCGGCCCTGCCACCCACGTATATGACGGATTTATTCATCTATGAACAATCTTGACGACCAGTTAGACGCCGCCGTTGCTATCGCGCTTGACGATGACAGCGTGATGCAATATCTGCTGCAAAACCCGGATTTCTTTATTCGCAATGCGCGTAGCGTTGAACAAATGCATGTGCCGCATCCGGTGAAAGGCAGCATTTCGTTGGTGGAGTGGCAGTTAGGCCGCCAGCGTCACCAGATTGCTCAACTGGAAGAAGAGATCACTCTGCTGATGGAGCAGGCTTCCGTTAACGAAGCTCTGTTCGGACGCTTAATTGAATTACAAGCCACGCTGGCCGCCGCCAGCAGCCTGCAGGATATGCTTAACCGCCTGCAACGCTGGGCGCGCGGTCTTGGGCTGGCCGGTGCAAACGTCCGCCTGTTCAGCGAAAGCTGGCGTATTGGCGCACCGTCGGACTTCACCCATCTGGGGTTGAGCCGCAGCGCGTTTGAGTCGCTGCGCATTCAACGACTTGGCGACACCCACCACTTCCTCGGTAGCCTTAATGGCCCTGAGCTGTTGCTGGTATTGCCGCAGGCAAAGGCCGTGGGTTCCGTCGCGCTCTCTTTGATGGGCGAAAACGGCGAGCTGGGCATGCTGATTTTCAGCAGCCGCGATGCACAACATTATTTGCCGGGGATGGGCACCGTGATGCTCAACCAACTGGCGAAAATGCTGCCTGGTTTACTGGAACGTTGGATTGAACGGGCATGAGCCACACTGACTCGCCACTGAATCCCGCGGTCGAGGCATTTTTACGTTATCTGCGCGTTGAGCGCCAGCTCAGCCCGCTGACGTCCGGCAGCTACGAACGCCAGCTCGACGTCATTATCGGCATGGCCGGTGACATCGGTATTACCCATTGGGAGCAGCTCGATGCCCCCAAAGTGCGAATGTTACTGTCAAAAAGTAAACGCGCCGGGCAGGGCGAAACCAGTCTTGCTTTGCGGATGTCCGCTTTGCGCAGTTTCCTTGACTGGCAGGTGAGTCAGGGGATGCTCAGCGTGAACCCGGCAAAAGGCATCGCCACGCCGCGCATGAAAAAACATCTCCCAAAAAATCTTGATGTTGATGAAGTCGATAAACTCCTGAGTATCGATGCCAGCGACCCACTCGCCGTGCGTGATCGCGCCATGCTGGAAGTGATGTACGGTGCAGGTTTGCGTTTGTCGGAACTGGTGGGTATCGATACCAAACACGTGGATATGCTTTCTGGCGAAGTGTGGGTGGTGGGGAAAGGCAGCAAGGAGCGAAGGCTGCCGCTGGGACGCACCGCCGTTGTCTGGCTGGAAAAGTGGCTGGAGCGCCGGCAGGATTACTCCCCGGAAGATGACGCCATGTTTTTATCCAACCAAGGTAAGCGTATTTCTGCCCGCAACGTACAAAAGCGCTTTGCTGAATGGGGCGTGAAGCAGGGCGTGAACAGCCATATTCACCCGCATAAACTGCGCCACTCTTTCGCTACCCACGTACTTGAATCAAGCGGAGATCTTCGCGGTGTGCAGGAACTGTTAGGCCACTCGAGCCTTTCTACCACGCAAATCTACACCAGCTTAGACTTTCAACATTTGGCGTCGGTGTACGATGCCGCGCATCCACGGGCCAAACGAGGGAAATCCTGATGAAGTTCTATCGACCGCTGAAACGCATTGAAGCGATCACCTTCGATTTAGACGATACGCTGTATGACAATCATGACGTGATCCGCCGTACCGATGCCGAGACGCTGAAGTTTATTCAGGGATTTCATCCGGCTCTGGCGGACATGGCAGCGGAGACTATCCGTCTTATGCGTGCAGAATTACTGGCGCAGGATGCTGAGATTTACCACGACGTGACGGAATGGCGTCGACAGGCCGTATCACTGGCAATGACCCGTGCGGGTTTGAGCGATGGCGATGCAAAGCAGGGCACGAAAGCCGCGATGGAAACCTTTGCCTACTGGCGCAGCAAAATTTATGTTCCTGAGGAGAACCACGAGGCGCTGGCCGCACTGGCTGAACGCTGGCCTCTGGTGGCGATCACCAACGGCAATGCGGATCCCCATGCCTGTGGACTGGCCCAATATTTCCAGTTCACCTTACGCGCAGGCGATCATGGCCGGGCGAAGCCTTATGCCGATATGTATAAAAAGGCGGCGCTGAAACTGGATTTACCGCTGGAGCAGATCCTGCACGTGGGCGATGACCTTACCACCGACGTGGCCGGTTCAGTGGCGTGTGGCATACAGTCATGCTGGATAAACCTGCGTGAAGGCAATCTGATGCACATCAAAGATACCCGCCTGTTACCCCACGTTGAGATTTCGCAGTTGGCATCGCTGACAGCATTGCTATAATCCCCGTATTCTCTGTATAAATTCACAGTAGAAAAGCGTCCTCCAGGAGGCTTTTCTCTTCCTGACCAACGGTGCCTATGGACGTTTCTGACCTGCTCGACAGCCTGAATGAAAAACAACGTGAAGCCGTGGCCGCGCCGCGCAGCAATCTGTTGGTGTTGGCGGGAGCAGGCAGTGGCAAAACCCGCGTCCTGGTTCACCGTATCGCCTGGCTTTTGTCGGTAGAAAATTGCTCGCCGTACTCCATCATGGCCGTGACGTTTACCAACAAAGCGGCAGCGGAAATGCGCCACCGTATTGATCAACTGATTGGCACCAGTCAGGGGGGCATGTGGATCGGAACTTTCCACGGTCTGGCCCACCGCTTGCTGCGCGCCCATCACCTTGACGCCAACTTGCCGCAAGACTTTCAAATCCTCGACAGCGACGACCAACTGCGGCTGCTCAAACGTATTGTTAAAGCGCTGAATATCGACGACAAACAGTGGCCACCGCGTCAGGCGATGTGGTACATCAACGGCAAAAAAGATGAAGGTTTACGTCCGCAGCACGTTGAAACTTATAACAACCCGGTGGAAGCCACCTGGCTGCGCATCTATCAGGCCTATCAGGAAGCCTGCGACCGCGCCGGGCTGGTGGATTTCGCCGAGCTGCTGCTGCGCGCCCATGAACTGTGGCTGAACAAGCCGCATATTTTGCAGCATTACCGCGAACGCTTTACCAACCTGATGGTGGACGAGTTCCAGGATACCAACAGCATTCAGTACGCGTGGATCCGTCTGCTGGCGGGTAACAATAACAACGTGATGATTGTCGGCGATGATGACCAGTCAATTTATGGCTGGCGCGGTGCGCAGGTCGAAAACATCCAGCGCTTCCTGAAAGATTTCCCGAACGCAGAAACTATCCGTCTGGAGCAGAACTACCGCTCCACCAGCACCATTTTGACCGCCGCCAATGCGCTGATCGCCAATAACAGCGGCCGAATGGGGAAAAACCTGTGGACCGAAGGCGTGGAAGGCGAGCCAATTTCGCTCTATTGCGCGTTCAATGAGCTCGACGAATCGCGCTTTGTGGTCAACCGGATCAAAGCCTGGCAGGACAACGGCGGTGCGCTGAAAGACTGCGCGATTTTGTACCGCAGCAACGCCCAGTCACGCGTGCTGGAAGAGGCACTCTTACAGATGGCGATGCCGTACCGCATTTACGGCGGCCAGCGCTTCTTCGAACGTCAGGAAATCAAAGATGCCCTGGCGTATCTGCGCCTGATGGCGAACCGCAATGACGATGCCGCTTTTGAGCGCGTGGTGAACACCCCGGTGCGCGGTATTGGCGATCGCACCCTTGACGTAGTGCGCCAGACCGCCCGTGACCGGCAGATGACCATGTGGCAGGCCACGCGTGCGCTGTTGCAGGATAAAGTACTGGCGGGGCGCGCAGCCGCCTCGTTGCAACGTTTTTGCGAACTGGTGGATGCTCTGGCGCATGAAACCGCCGATATGCCGCTGCACGTGCAGACTGACCGGGTGATCAAAGACTCTGGGCTGTTCATCATGTACGAGCAGGAAAAAGGCGAGAAAGGCCAGGCACGTATTGAAAACCTTGAGGAACTGGTGACGGCAACGCGCCAGTTCAGCTATCAGGATGAAGATCAGGATCTGATGCCTTTACAGGCTTTCTTGTCCCATGCCGCGCTGGAAGCGGGTGAAGGGCAGGCGGATGCCAATCAGGATGCCACCCAGCTGATGACGCTCCACTCGGCCAAAGGGCTGGAATTCCCGCAGGTGTTTATCGTGGGTGTGGAGGAGGGCATGTTCCCGAGCCAAATGTCGCTGGATGAAGGTGGGCGTTTGGAAGAAGAACGCCGTCTGGCCTACGTGGGTGTGACACGTGCGATGCAAAAGTTGACGCTGACCTACGCCGAAACCCGCCGTCTGTATGGCAAAGAGGTTTACCACAAGCCTTCACGCTTTATCGGTGAGTTGCCGGAAAACTGCGTTGAGGAAGTTCGCCTGCGCGCCAGCGTTTCCCGACCGGCCAGCCATAAACGCATAGGCACGCCGGTGAATACCAGCGACACCGGCTTCACCCTCGGCCAGCGCGTAGTGCATCCGAAATTTGGCGAAGGCACCATCGTGAACATGGAAGGCAGCGGCGAACATAGCCGCCTGCAAGTGGCGTTCCCCGGTGAAGGCATAAAATGGCTGGTTGCGGCATATGCAAGATTAGAAGCCGTTTGATTTTAACTCCTTCCCCTCTTACGAGGGGAAGGAGTTAAAGCGCTGCTCAACCTTTTTATTTTTTACTGGAAAATATCCCCAACATCCGCTTTCGCATACCACTCCAGCGTGGCTTTGACACGCTCGTCACCTTCAGGTGCTGAACCCGGCAAGTAATCCTCTTCGGGAACTGGCTGATAGGCACCGCGTTTCACTTCAAATATCACGCCGCCTTCGTCCAGCGACAGCACGCTGTGCCAGGTGTTGGCCGGAATTTCCAGCAGGCGCGTTTCTGCGCCCAGCCACAGGCGGTCTGTGACTTTACCTTCGGCGTCATAAATCAACACCAGAAAACGGCCGCGCAGCGCGGTGAGCATCTCCCAAGTGTGCGGATGGCGATGAACACGCACGTAAGTACCGGGTTCCATGGCAATCGCCAGGCGCTGAACGTCATCTTCCGGTGCGGGGTGAATATTCAGGTTCTGACGCAGGCGGGGTGAGTTGGACGCCTTGGTGATCAGTTCGCACATCATGTCTTGGTTAATCTGTTTAATCATCGGAATTCCTGTGCGGCACGCGCCGGAAAAGAGCAAAATTATGGTCGTCGAGTGTAGCCAAAAAACCTGCGGCATATAAGTCCGCGCAGGTTATCGCGATAGCCTGAATATTATGCATAAATGTTGCGGGATTACTTTTGTTCGAGGTTGACACTGTTTTTCTTCTCAGCGTAACATGCGCGCACTAATATTTTTGAGGACCTTCGCCTTGGACACACCCAGTAGATACTGGCTCGATAACCTGTTCTTCAGGCACCACTTCTAAGGCTATCCTCTTTGCTGATAGCCTTAGTGGTTGTCAGCGACCCCCGTTCTGTCGCTGTGAGTCGGATCTGAATTTGGTCTGAAACACGCTGGTGACGCCTTTCTCACCCTGTGTTTTCCTGTGCTTCAACGCGTTGTTCATACCTGTCACCTTAGGGAGAACGGGCACATGCTGAGTGCTTTTAAGTTAGATAACAGCCGCTTATCCCGTTTGGAACTGGACGAGGCCGATTGTGACGACCTGAAAACGTCGTTGTGGGTCGATCTGATTGAGCCAGATGAACAGGAACGCGAGCGCGTTCAATGTGAGTTAGGCCAGAGCCTGGCAACCCGCCCGGAACTGGATGATATCGAAGCGTCGGCCCGTTTCTTCGAAGACGAAGACGGCCTGCACATTCACTCCTTTTTCTATTACGAAGATGCGGAAGACCACGCGGGCAACAGCACCGTGGCATTTACTATCCGTGAAGGTCGCCTGTATACGCTGCGTGAGCGCGAATTACCGGCATTTCGACTCTATCGTATGCGGGCCAGAAACCAGACGCTGGTGGACGGTAACGCCTATGAATTGCTGCTGGATTTGTTTGAAACCAAAATCGAACAGCTGGCAGACGAAATTGAAAACATCTACAGCGATCTGGAAAAACTCAGCCGCGTGATCATGGAAGGTCAGCAGGGTGATGAATATGATGCGGCGTTGTCCACGCTGGCGGAGCTGGAAGATGTGGGCTGGAAAGTTCGTTTGTGTCTGATGGATACCCAACGCGCGCTGAACTTCCTGGTACGTAAAGCCCGTTTGCCGGGCAGCCAGCTTGAACAGGCTCGTGAAGTTTTGCGCGATATCGAATCGTTGTTGCCGCATAACGAGTCGCTGTTCCAAAAGGTGAACTTCCTGATGCAGGCGGCGATGGGTTTCATCAACATCGAGCAGAACCGTATCATCAAGATCTTCTCGGTGGTTTCCGTGGTGTTCCTGCCGCCAACGCTGGTGGCATCAAGCTACGGCATGAACTTCAAGTTTATGCCCGAACTGGAGCTGACTTTTGGTTATCCGGCGGCGATTGGCCTGATGATCCTGGCCGGTCTGGCGCCTTACCTGTACTTCAAGCGTAAGAACTGGCTTTAAGCTTTCACCTGTCAGCCCCGCTGCTGGCAGGTTTCTCCCCTTCTGTTTCCCTTGCCAGATTCCTCCCCTGTCCGAACTGTGTTAGAAATGTACTTCCGCTTATGCCAATGCAGAATTAAATCATGTTGATGGAAAGGATTGCTCCCTGGAGCCAGTGGTCATTGCTGGTCATCGCCTCGCTTATCCTTGGTTTTCTTTTTCAGGTTTTTCACGTACCCGCTGCCCTGCTGCTGGGGCCGATGATTGTCGGCGTTGCGATGGGATTACTCGGAGCTACGGTACGTATCCCGCCAGTTTTCTTCAAAATATCCCAAGGTATTTTGGGTTGCATGATTGCCCAAAGCCTCTCGCCGTCGATATTACCGCCCCTGCTCAATGATTGGCCGATGGTGCTGCTGGTCCTGATCGCCACACTGCTGGCGAGCGGTTTGTCGGGCTGGTTGCTGGTGAAATTTAGCAGTTTGCCGGGGCCGACGGGCGCATGGGGTTCTTCTCCTGGTGGGGCGAGTGCCATGGTGGCAATGGCTGGTGATTTTGGGGCTGACGTGCGTCTGGTCGCCTTTATGCAGTATTTGCGGGTGCTGTTCGTGGCAACGGCAGCGGCGTTTGTCGCGCGTATCAGCCTTGGCGACAGCGCCCAGGCGGCAGCGGCTGTGACTTGGTTCCCACCGCTCGACTGGCGTTTCGCCGGTACGCTGCTGCTGGCGCTGGCTGGCGTCTGGCTTGGGCCGCTGTTACGTATTCCCTCCGGCGCGCTGTTATTGCCTGCAGTCGTGGGGGCGGCGCTGCATTCGACCGTCACCATGACGTTGCAGGTACCGGAGTGGTTGTTGGCGATGGCCTATACATTAATCGGCTGGAGCGTTGGGCTGCGATTCACCCGGCCTATTTTTAAACTCGCGCTCAGAACCCTGCCGCAGATGGTGGCCTCCATTATTGGGCTGATGCTGGTTTGCGCAGGAATGGCGTGGGTGTTGATGAAAGTGCTGCATGTGGACATGCTGACGGCTTACCTGGCCACCAGCCCCGGCGGGCTGGATACGGTGGCGATCATCGCGGCAGGCAGTGATGTGAATCTGGGGTTTGTGATGGCGATGCAGACGCTGCGTCTGCTGACCATCATTGTGACCGGTCCGGCCATGGCGAGATTTATTTCGCGCAGGGCCAGACCTTCATCCTCAACGTCGTAGGCGGCGCTGGGTGTAAAGTGCGTCGGCGACAAAGCACAGTAAACCGGCCCAGATAAAGCCGAAAGTCACCAGTTGGGATGTCGTAACGGACTCGCCGTAAACCGCGACGGCCAGAATAAACATCAGTGTCGGTCCCAGATACTGAAAGAAGCCCAGCGTCGACAGCTTCAGGCGCGTGGCGGCAGCGGTGAAGAACAGCAGCGGAATGGTGGTGATAATCCCCGCTGACATCAGCATCATGTTCAGCGACCACGGATTTGCAGGCAGATGACTGGTGGCGGTATCAGCGATGAGAAACAGATAGATTGCCGCAACCGGTAACAGCCACAGCGTTTCAATCAGCATGCCGGTTTGGGCCTCGACACCAATGCGTTTACGCAATAACCCATACAGCGCAAAGCTAAGCGACAGCCCCAGAGCAATCATCGGCACTGAACCGTACACCCAGACCTGATAGCTGACACCGATAAACGCCAACACCACGGCGACCCACTGCATCCGGCGAAAACGTTCACCTAAAAACATCATGCCTAATAGCACGTTAACCAGCGGGTTAATGAAATAACCCAGACTGGCTTCCAATAGGTGATTGTTATTGATGGCCCAGATATACAGCAGCCAGTTTCCGCCGATGATCACGGCCGTCAACAGCAGCAGCGCCACTTTCTTCGGCACTTTCAACACCAGACGCACGTTCCCCCAACTGCGACTGACCGACAGTAAAAGCAACATAAAGAAGAACGACCAGATCACCCGATGCGTGAGGATTTCCTCCGCTGGAACCTGCTTAATCAACTTAAAATAAACCGGAGCGATGCCCCAGATTAGGTAGGCGACGAAGGCAAAAATAATGCCCTGCCGGGTACGTTGTGCGTCCATGTTCATGCCTGATATCAGAAGAAGAGGGCGAGTTTACCTGATACTTTCCAGCGGTGTTTTGCTTTGTGATCAGTTTACTAAACCAGGCTATCCGACCAGATAAGTAGCGTTGGCCGTCGCAATATGCACGCCGCTGTCGTTGTGCAAATCAACCCGGGCCACCGACACTTTATTGCCTGCTCGTATCAGGCGGGCATCTGCCGTAAAAACCTCGCCGCGTCCCGGGCGCAGGTAATCAACCCGTAAATCGATAGTCCCCATTTTTGCCAGACGCTGGCGCATTTCGGCTTCCAGCAATGGGTGATCGGGCTTATCGCGGCGGATTAACGAACTGGTGACGCAGACCAGACCGGCAGCGACATCCAACACGGCGGCGATCACACCACCGTGCAGGATTTTTTGCGCCGCATTACCGACCAGACGAGTCTGGTGGGCAAAGGTCAGCTCTGCATGGTCAGTATCAAGGCGTTTTAACTCAAGCCCCAGCTCGCGGTTAAACGGCATATCGTAAACGAAAATATCGCCGATCAACTGGAGGGCGGCATCGTGGCTCATGGGTGTGGCTGGCATGAATGAATTCCTGACGAAAATAATGACGGACTGTATTTGCCGAAAAGTGGATGGAATGTTGATTCTAGGTGCAAAAGCAGAAGTTTTTCCATCTATGAACCATAATCAGCGATGATACTTATGTGTAAATGTATTTATGTGTAAAATATTTTTTCTTTTCTCTGTGTTTCAGCCGAGTGTTTGGCTCATTTAAGATAAATTAATTCATAAGGATAAAATAAAATGGATAAGAAGTGGACTGCTGGCGCCGCCTTGCTGGCGCCGCCTTGCTGGTGCTGCCGTTAATGGGGCACGCGGATGAAGCGACCATAGTCGCAGTACATGATAAGCCATCCGTACGCGGTAGTATCGTGGCGAACATGCTGGAGATACATGATAACCCTTTAACGCTTTATCCTTACGAATCCAACTATCTGCTCTATACCGACACCAGTAATATTAATAAAAATTCGATTAAATCTGATAGTTGGGCAAAAAATGCCAAGCACGATGAAGTTGAATTTCAACTCAGCCTGGCGTTCCCGATATGGCGTGGTATTGCCGGTGATAACTCCGTGCTCGGTGCTTCCTATACGCAAAAATCATTCTGGCAGCTATCTAACCGTGCAGAGTCTTCACCATTTCGTGAAACCAACTATGAACCGCAACTGTTCCTGGCATGGGCCACCGATTACAGTTTTCTCGGCTGGACGCTTCGCGAAGCAGAATATGGTGTGAATCACCAATCTAACGGCAGTTCGGACCCGACCTCCCGCAGCTGGAACCGCGTTTATGCCCGTTTCATGGCTCAACATGGCAACTGGCAAGTTGATCTCAAGCCCTGGTATCGCCTTCCTGAAAATGACGAAGATAACGATAACCCGGATATCACCAAGTACATGGGTTACTACCGTCTGAAAATGGGCTATGCCTGGGGTGACAGCGTGTTCAGCGTGGAAAGCCGTTATAACTGGAATACCGGTTACGGTGGCGCGACGACAGGCTGGAGCTACCCAATTTCAAAACATGCCCGCTTTTACGCGCAGGTCTTTAGCGGTTACGGCGAGTCATTGATTGACTACAATCACAAGCAAACCCGCATCGGTGTTGGGGTTATGCTCAACGACTTGATGTAAATATACCCGGCTCTCCGCAACTCGTATATTATGACCGGCAGCCCCGGCGGCTTTAGGGCTTAGCCGGGTGGTTTGAACAGTTGGGGAATTGAGTGTCTACGGCGGCAGTATTAAATAAAGAAGAGCTGGCTCATCAGGTATTACGCGATACCTTCGGCTATCAGCAATTCCGACCGGGTCAGCAAACGATCATCAATACCGCCATTTCAGGGCGAGATTGTCTGGTGGTGATGCCGACCGGTGGTGGTAAATCGCTGTGCTATCAAATCCCCGCTCTGGTGATGGATGGCCTGACGTTGGTCGTTTCACCATTGATCTCCCTGATGAAAGACCAGGTTGATCAGTTGATGGCGGCGGGCGTTGAAGCCGGTTGCCTGAATTCGACGCAAACCCGCGAACAGCAGCAGGACGTGATGGCGGGTTGCCGCACGGGCCGCATCAAAATGCTGTATATCGCGCCAGAACGCCTGATGATGGGCGACTTCCTCGAACAACTGCAACAGTGGAATCCGGCCATGCTGGCCGTTGATGAAGCCCACTGTATCTCCCAATGGGGCCACGATTTCCGTCCGGAATACCGTGCGCTCGGCCAGTTAAAACTGCGCTATCCACAATTGCCGGTCATTGCGCTGACGGCCACCGCCGATGAAGCCACCCGCAACGATATTGTCCGTCTGCTGGAGCTTAATGATCCGCTGATTCAGGTCAGCAGCTTTGACCGCCCGAACATCCGTTACACGCTGGTGGAAAAGTTTAAACCCCTCGACCAGTTGATTCGCTTCGTGCAGGACCAGCGCGGAAAAAGCGGCATCATTTACTGTAACAGCCGCGCCAAAGTCGAAGATACCGCCGCCCGTTTGCAAAGCCGTGGAATGAGCGTAGGCGCCTATCACGCCGGTCTGGATAACGACACCCGTGCCCGCGTGCAGGAAGGCTTCCAGCGTGACGACTTACAAATTGTCGTCGCCACCGTGGCCTTCGGTATGGGGATCAACAAGCCTAACGTGCGTTTCGTCGTGCACTTTGATATTCCGCGCACCATCGAGTCCTACTATCAGGAAACTGGCCGAGCCGGGCGAGATGGCCTGCCAGCCGAAGCCGTATTGCTCTATGATCCCGCCGACATGGCTTGGCTACGCCGTTGTCTGGAAGAAAAACCGCCGGGCGCACAGCAGGATGTCGAACGTCACAAGCTGAATGCGATGAACGCCTTCGCCGAAGCGCAGACCTGTCGCCGTCTGGTGCTGCTCAACTATTTTGGCGAAGGTAAACAGAACGCCTGCGGTAACTGCGATGTCTGCCTGGATCCGCCAAAACGTTATGACGGCCTGCTCGACGCACAAAAAGCGCTGTCGGTCGTGGCTCGTGTAGGCCAGCGATTTGGTCTGGGTTATGTGGTGGAAGTGCTGCGCGGATCGAATAACCAGCGTATCCGTGAATACGGCCACGACAAGCTGTCGGTCTACGGCATCGGCAAAGATCAGAGTAACGAACACTGGACCAGCGTGGTACGCCAGCTGATCCACCTCGGCATGGTCATGCAAAATATTGCCATGCACTCGGCGCTGCAACTGACCGAAGCGGCGCGCCCGGTGCTGCGGGGTGAAATTCCCTTGCAACTGGCGGTGCCGCGAATTCAGACGCTGAAGATTAAAAGCAGTGCCAGCCAGAAAAGCTATGGTGGCAACTATGATCGTAAGTTGTTTGCCAAGCTGCGCAAGCTGCGTAAAACCCTGGCCGATGACAACAACGTGCCGCCATACGTGGTCTTTAACGATACTACGCTGCTCGAAATGGCCGAACATCTGCCGATAAGCCCAAGTGATTTACTGGACATCACCGGTGTTGGCCAGCGTAAACTCGAAAAATTTGGCCGTCCGTTTATGGCGATGATCCGAGACCATATCGATAACGGCGACGAGTAGATACCCGTTATCACTAACAACCAATACAGCAGAGTGTGATCCCATGTTAATTCTCTTTCTGACCGTTGCCCTGATGCATATTATTGCGCTGGTCACCCCAGGGCCTGATTTCTTCTTTGTGTCGCAAACGGCGGCCAGCCGCTCGCGTAAAGACGCCATGATGGGAGTGGTGGGGATCACGCTGGGCGTGGCGGTTTGGGCGGCAGTGGCGCTGATGGGACTGCATCTGATTCTGCAAAAAATGGCCTGGCTGCACCAGATTATTACCGTCGGCGGCGGCCTGTATTTGTGCTGGATGGGTTGGCAATTGCTGAAATCAGCGCGGGCCAAAAAACGGGCCGGTGATAGCGCAGAAGTGGAAACGACGGTCGATCTGCCTGCCCGTGGCCGCACTTTTATGCGCGGTCTGCTGACTAATCTCTCCAACCCGAAAGCGGTGATTTACTTCGGCAGCGTGTTCTCATTGTTTGTGGGTGACAACGTCAGTGGTGGAGAGCGCGGCGGGTTATTCATTATGATCGTAGCGGAAACGTTCGTCTGGTTCTCGGTTGTGGCGATGGTTTTTGCATTGCCCACCATGCGTCGTGGCTACCAGCGTTTAGCGAAATGGATTGACGGCGTCGCGGGTGTGATGTTTGCCGGTTTTGGTATCGCGTTAATTGTGAATCGCTGATCGCAACGTTCCGTGCATAAAAAAAGGGTCTGGCTCAAAACCAGACCCTTTTGTATTCTTCGCTTATGGCTTCACGTGTTTCAGCCGTTCTTCCAGCCGTTTTTTAGCCAGTGGTGAACGCTCGATAGCATCGAGCGCCAGCAAGGCTTCCACGGTAGATTCCGCGCCAGAATTGCGATTCACCGCCTCTTTTGAGTCCAGGCCATCGAAGGCCAGTCCGGTGTGCGGAAAATACATCTGCGCTTTCGCGACGTTGCTACCATAAAACCACATTGCCAGCGTGACGGCCTGATCAATGTAGCGTGTATCCCGTGAAATCTCATAAGCCGGCAGATTGGCAAAAATCATAGGCCGGAAAATATAGGCAATTTGTGAAAACTGCTGTTTATCGCTCATCTGGATGCGATGATCCTGCTGACTGACGGTAAAGCTGGTCAGATAACCCTGCTCAATCAAATACGGGTGGAAGTTGTCCAACTCAACAAACGCGGCTTTGATCATGTCACGGTCTTCCAGCAATGCTCCAGCCTCGAGCAGGGCGTAAGCCTGATTATTGCCGTAACCGTGCCAGGTATTTTTCCAACTCAAGAACACACCATTGATCGGCGATGCCGGGTCGCGAATTTGCATCGTCATCATTCCATTTGCCAGAGTTTTCATCATGCTGGCAATATTCGGCTGCGGTGAAATTTGCTGAGCCCGGGTCTGTGCCAGTAACATGATAGCGGCCTGATCGGCACCGCCATTGGGCATCCAGGCTGGCAGGGTGATACCGTGCAGCGTGGTCAGCGTTTGCGTTTCTTTCACGTAGCCCGGCAAGGTTGAAAGACTGGTAAACAGAACGTTATGCATCTGAGCGGCTAGCTTAGTATCTTGCGTGTTGATGGAAGGATAAGCCGTGGCCAGTGCCCATAGCGCCCGCCATGTCCACCAGTTGGGTTCGGCAACGCTGGTTTTATAGCTTTTATTGATGCTGTTATCCGGGTAAATAAAATTATAGAAATAACCATTTTCTGCCTGCATTAGCAGAATGCTGCGCGTCAGATGGATCATTTTATCCATGACTTTAGGATCTGGCTGATGCGAATACAGCCCGCTGTAAAACACCAGTGCGCGGGAAATATCATCAATGGCGCTGACCCCTTCGATAGGATCTTTGACCCAGCCATATTTTGGGAACTCGCTGTAAATATGGATGATGCCTATTTCGTCCCCATCATTTATTTTTCTTTGTTCATAAAGGGAATCAAGGTGTTTCGTATTAACGGGTTCAGCAATGACAATAGAAGGTATAAAAAGACAGAGTGCCCAGATTAGTTTTGCAAAGATATTCATATTAACGTCCTGTTAATAATCGATATGAGTTAAGTGTTGTTGTTATCTGTTATTATTAGTTTTACTCAGAAGATAAAATTAAAACCCAGCTTACCAAAATTAGTGGTCTGATCGTCAAAACCGCTTTGGCCGTCAATCTCTTTATCTCCTTCAGTACGATAAAAAATCTCTGAGACAAAATAGATTTTTGGCGTAATAGCATAACTGTAGTTAAGAATATATTTCCAGGCTTTTGAACTGTAGGTTTCAGTGCCCTGGCGGTCTTTAATCCGCTTATGTTGAGGCTCCATTTTTAATAAAAAATTATGTTTGTCGAGATGGTAGGTTGCCCAGGGGCGGATCTCCTTTTCGACGACATTAGACCCGCGGTTGCCGTTCTTGTCATATTCGTCTCCCTCTTTGCGGAAGAATTCCAAGCCCACAGTGAAATCATCGGTGAGGCGGTAATTGACGTTGAACAGCGCTTCATAGAATACGAACTTACCGGAGTCCGCGCCATTTGCTCCCTTGTCTTCCGTCAGCCACTTAAGATCGGTGTTGAATGCAAACTTATCGCTGACCTGATAGCGGTAGTAAGGCCGGAAGCCGTAGCCGTCACCGCCAATCAGATAGGCATTGCTCTCAGCTACCGTGGGTTTTTCATAGCCGGTTTTACCCAGATAGATGGCTTCAATCATCATCCAGTGCTTGCCGGTTTCATACGAATAGGCCGGGCGTAATTCCATTTCGGTCATACGAAAATCATTATGGTTATCGGCGCTGTCGTGCGTTTCGTTTTTGAAGGAAACCTTCTTCAGCAGGAAACCAAGGTTTAATCCGGTATCTCCAAGGTTCACCCGACCATCACCGATAACCCATTCATGAACCGGTCGGGAGTTATGCGATGAACCTTCATTACGGAAATGCTCTATTTTATACTCCGTCAACCAGTTACCATGAAGGTTATATCCCGTGTCGACTTCATTGACTTCGATGATAGCGATATTGTCATCGTCTACGCTTATTACTGCATCGACAACCTTTCCGCTTGGGTGTTTCATCTTTATTTTATCGCCAGGGTAAATCGCGGTATTAACACTTTCTGATTCAGCTGCCAGCGCACCAATAGGGGCTACGCCTAATACACACAGGCAGGATAAAATAAAATTTATCTTCATTTATAATTTTCCTATTATTAGAAAGGGTAATTAATATCAATCCATTGCGCTTCACAATCGCTGGTGCCGCAATATAAACGGGCCGATGATTTATCGACAAAAGTAAGTCCGCCAGGAAATATCACGTCATTAAGATCAGCGCGTTTTGCGGGGCCAAGTTCGAACTGCTGGCGTTCGGCAATCATTTTCATTGGAGAACAGTGGTGCGTTTGGCTATTAAAGACAAAGGTGCAGGCGTAATAGTGGCGATGACCCTGCGCGTCGAAACGGGCAATATGGCTCAGAACCCCGATGTCATGGGCATCCAGCCGATAAGCTGCATTCACGCCACACCATTCGTCGGCTGAAACCTGTCCGTACAACAACGTTGCCTGCTCTAACGCGTCAGAGGTCAACTCGTCGAGTGTGTTCAGCACGACGTAACCGATGGTGCCTCGCCCGCCGACCGCGCCCTGAGGCCGTGTGAAAACCAGTACGCGACCTTCCTGTAACTCAACCAGGCGGATATCTTTCATGCCTTCCGGCCCGGTGAAAAAGGGGCTTAGCGAATGAATATCGGCCCCTCGATACAGCACCGTCTTCCAGCGAAGCACCGCAGGATTTTTAGGGTCGGGAGTGACAGCGACGCCGCCGAAAATTAATTGTTCGCCAATGTGGGTGAAAAAAGGATCCTGCAATGCCAGAACGGGCGCATCGGGTAACAGGTCGCAGCGCTGATGACTGTCAAAATCAAAAAACATGACCCGTGAACACTCGGAGTCTCTCGGCTCAACGCGCGCCGCAATGACCGATATCCGGCCCGCGCGAAACGGCGCGGTGAGGTTATACACATCTTCGCCGTCAACGCCGTGAAAATGAATTTTCGCCTGGCCGGTGACCGGGGTAGCCTGCGAGCGAAACTGTTGGTGCAGCGATTTAACTGTGCTCATTGATGCTGGTTTCCGATCCCGAGATGCTCCCACAGCGCCTCAAGCGGCAGGCTGGCCAGCGCGATACATTCGTCGGCTGCGCCGTAATAAATCTTCAGCACATCCTGCTCGATCAGCGCGCCACAGGTAAAGACCACGTTGCCGAAGAATCCTTCTCTTTCATAGGGCGCTTCGGGTTGTAACAACGGCGTGTCGGATTTTGCCAGGATATGCAGCGGATCATTGATGTTGAGTAACAGCGCCCCGAGGCAATAACGCTGGTCTTTATCCACACCGTGATAAATCTGCAACCATCCACGGGAGGTTTTGAGCAACGGCGCACCGCCACCGAGTTTCAGTGCGTCCCATTCGCTGGACTGGCTGCCCAGCAGATGCTGGTGATTCCCCCAGTGCAGCATGTCTGGTGATTCACAAATCCAGATTTCTGGCTTGCCAAAATGCTTAGGCGATGGGCGGGTCAGGGCCAGATAGCGTCCGTTAATTTTCTGCGGGAAGAAGCAGACGTCGCGGTTATCCGGGCAAAAAATCACGCCTTTTTTAGTGACGGAGATAAAGTCGCGGGTCGTCGCCAGTGCAGTGGAAATTCCGTAAGGTGAAATGGCCGAGTAGTTGATGTAAAACAGGCCATCAATGCACGTAATACGCGGGTCTTCACAGCCAAACTGCTCGTACTGGGTATCTGCGATGATGAAAGGATACGTATCGACGGTGAAATCCTCCCCAGTGTGGCTGCGCGCCAGACGCAGATGCGACATGGATGTCAGAAACACCACCGAAGGGTCGGCTTTCAGAGTGATCATTCTCGGATCGCTGAAATCATAAGCGGGGTCGTCGCGCGAAAAGCGCCGCGTACCAGCCTCCCAAACGCCGTTAACCGGCAACAGCAAAGGGGCTTTGTTGAATAAATCAGATTTTGATAAAGGTGCTCCTCATTGCTCATTTTCTCAGGCAACTCTTACACTCTTCGGCATTCCTGCAAGCGTCATTTTATTTAAAGCCCGGATCATCGCCATAGC
>BHES01000003.1 GCA_003864575.1 Enterobacterales bacterium | reverse complement strand
AGGCGTTCGTAGATGCCTACAACCAGTTGAAAAGTAAAGCTGGAGACGATGAACCCATCCTGTTCATCGATGGAGTACATCCGACGCAGGGCACGAAACTGGCATATGGCTGGATGCCAACAGGTCGTAAAACTGTGGTGAAAACAACGGGTAGCCGTACCCGTCTGAACATCATGGGTGCGCTGAATCTGAACGATATTGGCAGCACGGTTGTTCGAGAATACGACACGATTAACAGCGAAAACATCGCCCGGTTTTTCATTGCTATCCGTGAGACTTATCCGGTTAGGCAGAAGATTCACATTATCCTTGACGGAGCAGGTTATCACCGCAGTGGGTTGGTGAAAGACTGGGCTTACGTGATGAATATCGACCTTCACTACCTGCCGCCTTACAGCCCGAACCTGAATCCAATCGAACGACTGTGGAAGGTGATGAATGAGGAGGTAAGAAACAACCGTTACTTCGCATCAACAAAGCAGTTCCGAGAGGAAATACGACGATTTTTTAGTGAAATATTACCGGGACTTTCTGGTGCGTTGCCACGCCGAATTAATGACAACTTCCAGATGCTGAAAAATGCATCTTCAAGTTAACTGTGTATATGCCACGGCAGGTACCCCGATTGTTGGGCTGGTGGATACGCATTCTTTTTATGTGTTGGGTTATTTTGAAGAAACTAAGTTGCGCCATATTAAAGAAGGCAGCCAGGCTGATATTACCTTGTACAACGGAAATATTCCGCTGCAAGGTCAAGTGGAAAGTATCGGTCGCGCAATATATGACCAGAGTGTCGATGCTTCTGACGATTTATTAATGAACGTTAAGCCTAATGTTCCCTGGGTAAGACTTGCGCAGCGCGTACCGGTAAGAATTAAGTTGCTCAACGTCCCTGCCGATGTCGTGCTGGTCGCAGGCACTACCGCCACTATTTCCGTGCATTACTGAAGGCCGATGCCGTGAATTTATCCTGGCTGGAATGGAAAAATACACCGTGGGGAAAAGCCACGGGGGGGCAATGGCGTTATGCGCTGCGCAACTCGATTGCCATGTGTCTGTCGCTGTACATTGCCTTCGTATTACAACTTGATGAGCCTTACTGGGCACTGACGTCCGCGGCCGTGGTGAGTTTTCCCACCGTTGGCGGCGTCATCAGCAAGAGCATCGGCCGCGTCATCGGGAGTTTGATTGGTGCGTTGGCGTCGGTGTTGATTGCCGGCCACTGCCTGAACGACCCCTGGCTGTTTACATTTTCCATCGCCGCGTGGCTCGGGCTGTGTACGTACGTTTCTAATCACTATCAAAATAACGTCTCTTACGCTTTTGCATTGGCGGGTTATACGGCCGCGATCATCGCCTTCTCAACGGTCAACGTGACCGACACGGGTACGATTTTTGATATTGCCCAAGCCCGCGTCTGTGAAGTAATTACCGGCATTCTCTGCGGTGGTTTTATGATGATGGTGCTTCCCAGCACGTCAGACGGTGATGCCCTGCTAACCTCGTTGCGAAAAATGCATGCGCAATTACTGGATCACGCAAAACTGCTGTGGCGCCCCGACATCACGGAACAGATCCGCACCTCGCACGAAGGGGGTATCGGACAGATCCTCACCATGAACCTGCTGCGTATTCAGGCGGTGTGGAGCCATTACCGCCTGCGTCAGCAAAACAATCTGCTTAATTATTTACTTCACCAGCAGTTGCGTATGACCAGTTATATTTCCAGCTTGCGCCGCATGTTACTTAACTGGCCTGACCCGCCGGAGCAGCTCTACGAAGTACTGGCCTTATTGTTGGACACGCTTAAAAAGCCGGAAAGCAATAAATATCAAATCGCAAAAATTCTTAGCCAGATCAAACCGCATGACACATCAGATTTTCGCTATCAGGCATTCTGGAAAAGGCTGCGGGATTTTTGCTGGTTATATCTGCGCAATGAACGCTGGTTGCAGAGGGTAGAAAACACCAGCGCCGCACAGGTTGAGTTTCTGCAACCTCCGCGCGTCAGCCGCCTGACCGAGCACACGGACACCTATGAAGCGGCGTATAACGGCATACGGACCTTTTTGTGCATTGTGATCGCCTGCTGGTTTTGGATGAGCACCCAGTGGAGTTCGGGGACATCCGCGGTAGCGCTCACGGCGGTAAGCTGCGTGCTTTACTCCTCCACGGCGTCTCCCATCAGCAGCATTACGTTACTGATAAAATCTTTGCTGCTGCTGTTCGTTGGCTGTTTCATTCTCAAGTTCGGCCTGATGATCCAGCTGAATGATTTTTGGGTATTTTGCGCCTTCCTGCTGCCGGTTCTTGTCACCATGCAGATGATGAAATTGCAGTACAAACGCTTTGCGGGTTTATGGGGGCAGTTAATTGTCTTTAGCGGTTCATTTTTGGCCGTCACCAATCCGCCGAGCTATGACTATGGCGCATTTATCAATGACGGAATTGGGCGGATTGTTGGCGTAATGCTGGCAGGTATTGCCTTTCAGGTGCTGCGGCCAAGTTCTGACAAGCGTAAAAGCCGCCGTATTATCCGCGCGCTTCGTCGCGATTTCATCGACCAGCTCAGCCGTAAACCCCAGCTCAGCCATCTGGAATTTGAATCCCTGATTTATCATCGTATTAATCAGCTGAATCAGAGTAAGGATCAGGTCTCTCGCACCTGGCTCTTGCGCTGGGGGGTGGTGCTGCTCAACTGTAGCCATATTGTCTGGCAGTTGCGCGAGTGGGAAACCCGGTCAGACCCGCTATCAGTGGTTCGCGATGTGTGTATTCACTGCCTGAAAGGCATCATGACCGAACGTGGTGTCAGCCACGTTGTGCTGGATTCAAGCCTGATTGAGTTAATGCGTATCAGTAATTCGCTGGCACATCATCATGATGAGTCGGCCCGTGAACTGGCCGGAGTGATCTGGCGTCTGTACTGCTCGTTGTCACAGTTGCAGCAGGCGATTTCAATCGAAGACATCGCCACAAGCGGCCCGGTTCAGCCAGTCTGATAAACACAATGACTTCGGGCCAACGTGATGTAACCCGAAGTCATTGACGTTGCAGCAACGCAGCGACAACAGGGAAGAAGCAAGATTAAGGTACGTCGTAACCCAAAGCCGCTTTACGAATACGGAACCATTGCTGGCGCGTCAGCTCCAGTGACAGAGAATTCCACGCTGAACGAACGCGTTCAATCTTGCCTGAACCAATGATTGGCAACGGCTGAGACGGCAAACGCATCACCCACGCGTAAACCACCTGCTCGATACTTTCTGCACCAACTTCTTCTGCCACTTTCTGCAATTCATCACGCAACGGCTGGAATTTAGCATCACTGAACAGACTCCCGCCACCCAGGCACGACCAGGCCATTGGCTTGATACGTAACTGCTGGCACAAATCCAGTGAGCCGTCGAGGATAGCGGGCTGGTGTACTGGAGATATCTCCAACTGATTGGTCACCAGCGCAAACGGCAGACGAGATTGCAACAGCGTAAACTGCGCTGGCGTGAAATTGGACACGCCAAAGTGCTTCACTTTGCCGCTTTTATGCAAAGAGGTGAAGGCTTCCGCCACGTCATCGGCATCCATCAAGGGATCCGGACGATGAATTAACAACAGGTCCAGATAATCGGTGTGCAGATTACTCAGCGATTTTTCAGCCCGTTCAATGATGTACTGGCTGTCGGTAATATAGTGGCCGATTTTGTTGTCTGGGTTCGCTGTGGTGGCAATCCCACACTTGCTCACTATTTGCATCTTTTCACGCAATGCAGGTTTAAGGCGCATCGCTTCACCAAACGCCGCCTCACAGGCGTAGCCGCCATAAATATCCGCGTGATCGGCCGTAGTGATACCCAGTTCAACGTGTTGCTCGATGAACCCGAGCAGTTGTTGCGGGGTCATGTTCCATTCCATCAGGCGCCAGTAGCCGCAAATCATGCGGGAAAAGTCAGGGCCCTGCGCGGACAGTGGGGTACGGGGATCCATGTTATTACCTCTATGTATTCGTTATGAAACAGTATAAGACGTTGACAGCATACAGAACTTAGCCAATTTCTGTATTGATCTCTGAGGGTAGCGAGATACGTTGGGGGCTAAAAAAGCGAGGGTTGTTCTGGCAGTGGATCATCAGGTTTTTTGGCTGCGCGTTGCAGGCGTAACAACCGCTGGTGGCACAGGCGTAATACCTGGCGCTTTTCAGGATCAGTCATTGTCATCCAACCGAAGCGCTCTTCGCGGCTGCGCAGACAACCACGGCAAAAACCGCGACTATCTGCCTGACAGATACCGCGACAAGGGCTGGGAATGTCAAAAAACTCGAGTTGCTGAGCCACAACGTCTCCGCGTCAATCATTGAATCCTTATTGAAGACGCTTTGGGGAGTTCCCGCAAGTCTCTTTTGAGATTGCGCAACATTTTCGCCTCATAATCTCAACAATCATTCTGACAAAAAAGTGCTCTTTTTCTGTTGGCCTCTTGACCTAGACCGATCGGTCTATTAGTCTCAGCCCCATGAACAAACTTGCTCAACCTCATAGCGATACACGCGAACATCTGTTGGCCACCGGTGAAGAACTCAGCCTGCGCTTAGGCTTTACCGGCATGGGTCTGACAGAACTCCTGAAAACGGCAGAAGTGCCGAAGGGTTCTTTCTATCACCACTTCCGCTCCAAGGAAGTGTTTGGTGAAGCCATGATTCAGCGTTATTTCGAACATTATGATGCACATTTACAGCAGCTTTTTGGACAGACTCAGGGCGATCAACGTCACCATATCCTGAGTTACTATGCCCAGAACATTAGCAACTTCTGCAACAGTGAATGCCATAACGCCTGCCTGTCGGTCAAACTGTCCGCGGAAGTCAGCGATCTGTCTGAGCCGATGCGCCACGTACTTGAACAAGGCTCAGCGCGGGTGATTAACCGCCTTAAAGATGCCATTGAGAAAGGTATTGCCGAAGGCTCACTGACGGTACCGGTATCCCCGGCAGTCGCTGCGGCAACGTTATATTCCCTCTGGCTGGGTGCCTCGTTGCTGGCAAAAATTAAACGTTCCGTGACACCGCTTGCGGCTGCACTGGAAAGTGTTGAAATGTTATTGCAGCCGCCAAACACCACGCGCTGAAGATATTTTCAGCGCGTCATTGATGAATCACTGATTATTGACGAATCCAACCCCTAATAGGACCGCGTTTGTTTGATTAAACATTTATTTCAAAATCAGACCGACCAGTCTATTAACCAGGAGTTTTAGAACATGACTAAGCTTTTCACCCCGATTGTTGTTGGTAATAAGACCTTACCAAATCGCGTCTTTATGGCCCCTCTGACCCGTCTGCGCAGCATCGAGCCCGGTGATATTCCAACGCCTTTGATGGGCGAATACTACGCACAGCGCCACAGTGCCGGTCTTATCATCACCGAAGCCACTCAGGTTTCTTTCCAGGCTAAAGGTTATGCGGGCGCTCCTGGATTACATACGCCGGAACAAACCGCGGCATGGAAAAAAATCGTTGCTGGTGTTCATCAGAAAGAAGGCCATATTGCGGTTCAGCTGTGGCATACAGGACGCATTTCGCACAATAGCGTGCAGCCGGGCGGCCAAACTCCCGTTTCTGCGTCAGCCATTAACCCGAACACCCGCACCAGCCTGCGTGATGCGCAGGGTAATGCCGTCCGCGAAGACTGCCCTACTCCACGCGCACTCGAACTGAGTGAAATCCCGGGCATCATTAATGATTTCCGTCTGGCAGCAGCAAATTCCCGTGAAGCAGATTTTGACTATATCGAAATCCACGCTGCGCACGGCTACCTGTTGCATCAATTTATGGCACCAGCTTCAAACGTGCGGACAGACGCCTACGGTGGCAGTATCGAAAACCGCACCCGTCTGACGCTGGAAGTGGTTGATGCGTCCATCGCTGAAATTGGCGCAGAACGTGTCGGTATCCGCATCTCTCCGCTCGGCCCATTCAATGGTCTGGATAATGGCGAAGATCAGGAAGAAGCTGCGCTGTATCTGCTCGATGAGCTGAATAAACGCAAACTGGCTTACCTGCATATTTCTGAGCCAGACTGGGCCGGTGGCAAGCCTTACTCAGATGAGTTCCGTGCTGCCATCCGCGCACACTATCAGGGTGTCATTGTGGGTGCTGGTGCTTATACCGCAGAGAAAGGCGAAGAGCTGATCGAAAAAGGGTATATCGACGCCGTGGCCTTTGGCCGCAGCTATATCGCTAACCCAGACCTTGTAGAGCGCCTGAAAAAACACGCGTCACTGAATGAGCCGAAAGCGGAGACATTCTACGGCGGCGGCGCTCAGGGTTACACCGATTACCCAACGCTGTAAGATTTACGCTCTCCATAAATAGAGTCTGTTTTGGCACCTGAAACGCGGCAGCCGTTGCCCTCCGGCTGCCGCGTTTTTTTGCCTGTCCGGTGACAATCAGTTAGTCTGTTATTTATTACTTACCCCTGCAATCAGAGGAAATTATGCGCTTACTTCATACCATGCTTCGCGTCGGCGACCTGCAACGCTCAATTAATTTCTATACGGATGTTTTAGGTATGCGTCTGCTGCGTACCAGCGAAAATACCGAATATAAATACTCACTCGCCTTCGTGGGATACACCGATGAAAGCGAAGGTGCAGTGATCGAACTGACCTATAACTGGGACGTTAATAGCTACGACCTCGGCACAGCCTACGGACACATTGCCCTTGGCGTAGATAACGTAGCTCAAACCTGTGAAGACATTCGAAATGCTGGCGGTAACGTGACTCGTGAAGCGGGTCCGGTAAAAGGCGGCTCCACCATCATCGCTTTCGTTGAAGATCCGGACGGTTATAAAATCGAACTGATCGAATCCAAACATGCAGGCCAGGGTCTGGGGAATTAATTTCGCCTCATGACATCAGGGGCGCACAGGCGCCCTTTTTTCTGCCCCTTAACGCCTGCATCTGCATTAAAAATTTGCCATAATGCGCGCTGAATTCGATGAAGATAAGAAACTGATGGCCGACAATAGTGACACTAATGCCCTGAGAGGCCGTTTTCGTGGTTTTTACCCCGTGGTTATCGACGTAGAAACGGCAGGATTTAACGCCAAGACCGATGCGCTGCTGGAAATCGCCGCGATCACGCTGAAAATGGATAACGATGGCTGGCTGGAAACCGACGAGACGGTACATTTCCACGTTGAACCTTTCGAAGGTTCAGTTCTGGTGCCGGAAGCGTTAGCCTTCAACGGGATCGATCCAAGCAATCCGCTGCGTGGTGCCGTGAGCGAATACGATGCCTTGCATGAGATTTTCAAAGTCATCCGCAAAGGCATGAAAGAACAAAACTGCAACCGAGCGATTATCGTTGCGCACAACGCCAATTTCGATCACAGCTTTTTGATGGCGGCCGCTGAACGCGCAGGATTGAAACGCAACCCATTCCATCCTTTTGCCACTTTTGATACCGCTGCACTGAGCGGTCTGGTGCTCGGTCAAACCGTACTGGCCAAAGCCTGCATCAGCGCGGGTATGACGTTCGACAGCAGCCAGGCACATTCGGCGTTGTACGATACCGAACAAACCGCAGAGTTATTCTGTGAATTGGTGAACCGCTGGAAACGCCTGGGCGGCTGGCCGTTGCCACTGAACTCAGAGGATGAAGCAACGCAAACGCAAGAGAACGAAGACTAAGGCGTTGACGTTATTGCCTTCAAAAATTCAGACAAAAAAAGAGCGACTCAATGAGGTCGCTCTTTTTATTTATCCATTTGACGTCGTCATTTGACGAAAAACCAGTAACGCATAAATTACTCTGGCTGCTGCTCTTCAGCAGATTTGTACTTCTCAGCCGTTTCTTTAATCAGCGTCTGCAACTCACCACGTTGATACATCTCAATGATGATGTCACAGCCGCCCACCAACTCACCGTCTACCCATAATTGAGGAAAGGTTGGCCAGTTTGCGTATTTAGGCATTTCAGCGCGGATATCCGGATTTTGTAGAATATCAACATAGGCAAAACGTTCACCACAGGCTGAAAGCGCCTGCACTGCCTGAGCGGAGAAACCACAGCTAGGCAACTTCGGTGAGCCTTTCATGTACAGAAGGATTGGGTTTTCGGAAACCTGCTTCTGGATTTTTTCAATAGTCGTTGTGGTCATTTATTGCTTCCTCAAGCCAAAACTGGCTGTCACGGTCATTACTCATTGATGCGCAGGGCACTGTCTGGAAATGTGCGCCACTTGTCGCTTTACGTCTATTGTAACGATGGCGGGCCTTGGATAAAAACGCCATTTTTTGCAGGGTCTTTTCACCCCAGCATTACTTTCTCTATTCGATCCATCACTTTTTAATAAAAGTGGCTGATGAGTCGCAATAATAAACATTCATCCAGAATAACATTTTTGCCCGTTGAGTTTAACTCTCTTGTGACGGAGTTGGGCTGGTCAGAGCACATTTTTAACTCTCTGATAAAAGATGGTTTTTAGAACCGAAAACGACCAATTTAGCAGCATTTAAAATGCCATTAACTTTTTCTCACAATATGATCTAGAATCGAAGCAATTCGTGCTGTTTTGTCGGGTTCTTTTGCGCAATACTCTGACATCTCTGATGTTTAACCTTGGGCCAATATTGGTAACGACGCCATGCGTTTATTGTTTACGCTTTCCGTGCTGTTCTTTACCCAGCTGTTTCTGAATCTGGCGCATGCTTCGCCACCAACTAACGTTGCTGCCGATCAGCGGAAAAGCCACGTCAGTCAGGCAAAACCTGATGAGAGACGAAAGCGAAAAACCGTTGCCCGAACCAGTAAAAAATCCAAATCAGAACCCGTTAAAGAACAAAAAGCAAAAGTTAAAGAAACAAAAAAAGTCACCAGTACTAAGCTGGTTCGCAACGAGCATTCTGAAAAGAAAACCGCTAAAGCGACCCACGGTAAAGTGACAGCAAAGAAAGAAAGTCGAACGATTGCGAAAAATGAGACCACTAAAAACAGTAAAAAATCTTATGGTCGCCATCGAAAAGCAAAAACCGAACTCGCGAAAGACACCAAACCCATTGCTTTAAGTGCCGCGCATAAGAAACGTTATCAACATGCGCAGCAGACCGCGATGACTAAGTTGATGCACCAGGTCGGCAAGCCTTATCGCTGGGGAGGGACTTCTCCCAATACCGGTTTCGACTGTAGCGGTTTAGTGTATTACGCCTATAAAGATCTGATTCGTATCAAAATGCCGCGCACAGCCAACGAAATGTATCATCTTCGGGATGCGGCGCCGGTTAAACGCGGTGAGTTGGAGAGTGGCGACTTAGTCTTCTTCAGAATCAATAATCGCGGTGCCGCAGATCATGTCGGTGTTTATGTAGGAAACGGTAAATTTATTCAGTCACCTCGCACAGGTGAAGAGATTAAAATCACCTCTTTGGGTGAAGATTATTGGCAAGACCACTATGTTGGCGCGCGTCGTGTGATGACGCCTAAAACGATTCGTTAAGTCAGCGGTACCGCTAATCAGCGATGAATAGCATTTAACGAAACGTTTATGAAACAGTCAGTCGCTAACAACAGTATTTTGCGAAAGATGTAAACGTAGAATTGAAAAGGGCGATACCTGTTAAAGGAATCGCCCTTTTTTCTGACGTTTTCACCCTCAGCAAACGAAGGTGAAAAATGTATCAGTGCATCACTGCGGTAAAACTGAAAGCTATAATCATTGCCAGCGCGCCAACCACAGTAATGAGAGCAAGTTTCAGATTGGTATCCATTAAAACCCCTTCTGGATCAAATGTGGCCCTTTTATAAGCCATACAGTTTGTGTGCCAACGCATTTTCTCACAGTTTGGTTTTAAAATCCCGTGATCATTCCCTGCGTTATGAAGACTTTTTACTTCCCCTTTAGCAAGATATAAGAGAAAATTCGCGGTTACCACGCTGCGTGCCGGTCGATTCATTCCGATGTTCTTTCAGATAGTTTCCATTCTCTGAAAAACCCACCAACGATTTCACTGCTCAACTCTTTTCCAGCAGTCAGATCCACGCAGGCAAACGATTAACATAATGCTAACGTGCTAAAGCACGTCAGACAGGAGTCATTCTTTTCATGGCAACGATAAAAGATGTCGCAAAGCGGGCTGGCGTATCCACCACTACCGTATCGCACGTCATCAATAAAACACGTTTCGTCGCCGAAGAAACTAAAGCCGCCGTGCAGACAGCCATAAAAGAGCTGCACTACTCTCCCAGCGCGGTGGCGCGTAGCCTCAAGGTCAACAATACAAAATCTATCGGATTACTGGCGACTTCCAGCGAAGCCCCCTACTTTGCCGAAGTAATTGAGGCCGTAGAAAACAGCTGTTTTGCCAAGGGCTACACGCTGATTTTGTGTAATTCACACAATAATCTCGATAAACAGCAGGCCTATCTGGCTATGTTGGCGCAAAAACGCGTAGATGGTCTGCTGGTTATGTGCGCAGAGTATCCCGATGCACTTCTCGATATGCTGGAAGAGTACCGCTCGATCCCAATGGTGGTAATGGACTGGGGCGAAGCGCGTAAAAACTTCACCGACAGTATCATCGATAACGCCTTTGAAGGTGGCTATATGGCCGGGCGTTATCTGATCGAGCGCGGTCATCGTGATATCGGTGTGATCCCGGGACAGCTGGCCCGTAATACCGGTGGCGGCCGCTTTCAGGGGTTCGTCAAAGCCATGACGGAAGCCAATATTCCGCTGCGCGAAGAGTGGGTGGTTCAGGGCGATTTCGAACCCGAATCAGGCTATCAGGCGATGCATAAAATTTTGACGCAGAAACAGCGCCCAACGGCGGTGTTCTGCGGCGGTGACGTCATGGCGATGGGCGCCATTTGTGCCGCCGATGAAATGGGTCTGCGTGTACCTCAGGATATTTCTGTGATCGGGTATGATAACGTGCGCAACGCCCGTTACTTCTCCCCGGCATTGACCACTATCCACCAGCCCAAAGAGCGTCTGGGTGAGATGGCATTCACCATGCTGCTAGACCGAATTATCAGCAAGCGTGAAGAGTCGCAAACCATTGAAGTTCATCCTAAGTTGGTTGAGCGCCGCTCGGTAGCCGATGGCCCTTACCGCGACTATCGTCGTTAATCGCGATCGCGCGAGATGCCATAACGTAAAACGCCTGCGCCGTTGCAGGCGTTTTTAATTGCGCAACCACTCCTGGTTAAGAGTGGGGGTATCCCCCAGATAGTCCAGCAGCCATGCCAGCGCCGGAGACTGGTTACTTTGATCCCAGGTCAGGCAGCAGGCACTTTCAGGAAATGCGGTCGCCAGCGTGAGCACACGTAATTTCTGCTGCTGTATCCAGGCATCAACCAGATGTACCGGCATCATCCCCACACAAAGTCCTTCACACAAACAGTCAATGGCGCATGTCCAGTCGGGAACCACCAACCGCCGTTGATTGTTTAGCGTCCAGGTATCACGCTTTGGCAAGTTTCGCGATGTATCTTCAATACAGAGCGCCGGGTAGGCACGCAGCTGTTCATCAACTAATGGCGCGGTAAGCCCAGCCAGCGGATGATCAGGGCTGACCACACAGTGCCAGTCCATAAACCCCATATCCCTGAAACTAAAGCGCCCACCGGTGGGAACGGCACGCGTCGCACCGATGGCGACATCGGCACGGCCATCTACCAGTGCATCCCACACACCGTTAAACACCTCTGAATGGATGATCAACTCCGTATCGGGGAAAGCCCGATAGAAATCGGTGACCAACCGCCGCGATCTCTCCGGTTTCACAATACGATCGACCGCCACATTGAGTTGCCCTCGCCAGCCATTTGCCACCTGCTGGCATTGACGTCGCGTCGCTATCATTTTTTTGATAAGCAACCGGGCCTCTTCGACAAATACCTGACCGGCGGCGGTCAGTTCAACATCCCGATGACGTCTTTCAAACAGCGGCACGGCCAGCCATTGCTCCAGTTGGCGAACGGTGTAACTGACTGCCGACGGAACGCGATGCAGCTCTTGCGCAGCCGCGCTGAAACTGCCGGTACGTGCCACGGCATCAACCACCTCTAATGAATATTCCGACCACATTGCTCTGCCTCGTCGCCTGCTTTCAAATTTTTTGATACAAGAGTGCAAATATTAACGTTTCACAAGCGACAAGCCAAACCTTTACACTTCGCGCCTGAGACTTCCTGCACGTTGTGCCGCCATTGAATTATTTTTCGCATAACAAACATCGCCAATAAATAGAGAAAATCATGAAACCCTCCTTTGGATTTATGCTCTACCTCGCCGGGTTGAGCATGCTGGGCTTTTTAGCCACCGATATGTACCTTCCTGCTTTTAGCACTATGCAAACCTCGCTGGCGACCACGCCTGGCTTTATCAGCGCCAGCCTGAGTATTTTTCTCGGTGGCTTTGCCATCGGACAATTATTGTGGGGGCCGCTTTCAGATAAGCTTGGCCGCAGACCCGTGCTCATTGCCGGCCTGATGCTTTTCGCTCTTGGCTGTCTGGGGATGGTATGGGTGGAGAACATCTATTTGCTGCTGGCGCTGCGTTTCCTGCAGGCGATTGGCGTATGTGCCGCTGCAGTAAGCTGGCAGGCGCTGGTCGTCGACCGTTACTCTGCGGACGTCGCAAAACGGACATTCGCGACCATCATGCCGTTGGTTGCGTTATCCCCTGCCCTTGCGCCGCTGCTGGGCGCCTGGGTTTTAAATCACTTCGACTGGGAAGCCATCTTCGTTCTACTCCTGGCAATTGGCGTTCTGCTATTAGTGTGTTCTTTCCGCATTCAGGAAACGAAAAAAACGGCCGGTCAACAGAATGCCGAGCGCATCGGATTTTTCAAGCTGATGGCTTCGCCGGTATTCAGCGGTAACGTCATGATTTTCGCCGCGTGTTCTGCTGGTTTTTTTGCCTGGCTGACGGGTTCACCTTTTATCCTCAGCGACATGGGCTACACGCCGGGCGTGATCGGCCTGAGTTATGTTCCCCAGACTATCGCTTTCCTGGTGGGCGGTTTTGGCTGCCGCGTCATCATTAACAAAATAGACGGTAACCGTATTTTGCCGTGGCTGCTGGCCGGTTACGCACTGAGCGTCGTGGCACTTTATCTGGTGGCAACACTGACGCATTCCACACTGATCACGTTGCTGATCCCATTCTGTCTGATGGCGCTGGTGAACGGTGCCTGTTACCCGATTGTTGTCGCGAATGCACTCATGTCATTTCCTGCTAATACAGGGAAGGCTGCTGCGTTGCAAAATACACTACAATTAGGTTTGTGCTTTTTTGCCAGCCTGCTGGTCTCTGCGTTCATTGCTCAGCCGTTACTGGCGACCGTCACGGTTATGTTGGGCACGCTGATACTGGTTATTCTGGGTCTTGTGATGGTAAAAAAGAGTGCAGAACAGAATGATGCAGTGAAAACAGCAAGCGAAGAAGAACTGGCACGCGGGTAACGAAAACATGCTAACAGATTGTCATAATACCATTACGTGACAGTTACTTAAAGAATATAATCGCCGCGCGCTATTTGTTATTGAGAATGCGCGCAGGCGAGTTTATACTCAATAAAACCTCTAAAAATAACATTTATACTAAGCTTTTATCATAAGTAACTTTCGTGCGCGGGAACTGCGTCACGTTTTATAAAAAAGGATTTGTCACCCCACACCGCTCCGGTTACGGGTGTTCTTCTAATTTCCTCTGTTCATAGTCGCATATCAGATAAGGCGGATTAACCGTCTGTTCTCATAATGACCTGCATAAATTGCCTTAGTTTTTCCGGCAGGTTAATAAGTCAGAAGAGAAAGTGATGGAGAAGCTATGAGTTCATCGTGTGTAGAAGATCTGAGTATTCAGGACAATCAGTGGTATCGCATCGTCAATGAAATGTTAGGAATGGCAGATGTACAGATCAACGGCGCTCGCCCTTTCGACATAAAAGTAAAAAACCCTGATTTTTTTAAGCGCGTTTTACAGGAAGGCTCTTTGGGCCTGGGCGAAAGTTACATGGACGGCTGGTGGGAATGCGAACGACTGGATATTTTCTTCCAGCGCGTCCTGAATGCCGGTCTTGAAAGTAAACTTCCCCGACATTTTAAAGACACACTCCGCATTGCAGCCGCACGGCTCACCAATCTTCAATCCAAAAAGCGCGCCTGGATTGTTGGCAAAGAGCATTATGATCTGGGTAATGACCTCTTCAGTCTGATGCTTGACCCCTATATGCAATATTCTTGTGCCTACTGGAAAGACGCAACGACGCTTGAGCAGGCTCAGGAAGCAAAATTAAAAATGATTTGCGATAAGCTGCAATTAAAACCCGGCCTGCGTCTGCTGGATATTGGTTGTGGTTGGGGGGGATTGTCGGAATATGCCGCCAAGCATTACGGCGTCAGCGTCGTCGGTGTGACTATCTCAGCTGAACAGCAAAAGATGGCCCAGGATCGCTGTAAAGATCTCGATGTAACCATTTTGCTGCAAGATTACCGCGACCTGAATGATCAGTTCGACCGGATTGTCTCGGTGGGGATGTTTGAACATGTCGGGCCAAAGAATTACCAGACCTATTTCGACGTGGTAAAACGCAATATTAAGCCTGACGGTTTATTCCTGCTTCATACCATTGGCTCGAATAAGTCAGATTTAAGCGTCGATCCCTGGATCGATAAATATATTTTCCCTAATGGCTGTTTGCCTTCCATCAAACAGATTGCGCAGACTACCGAATCTCTGTTTGTGATGGAAGACTGGCACAATATTGGCGCGGACTATGACCGCACACTGATGGCGTGGCTGGAGCGTTTTCTGCAGGCATGGCCGACGCTGGCGGATAAATACTCGGATCGTTTTGAACGCATGTTCACCTACTATCTGAACGCCTGCGCCGGCGCTTTCCGCGCACGCGATATTCAGTTGTGGCAGGTGGTGTTAAGCCCGCAGGGTGTTGAAGGCGGAATTCGCGTACCGCGTTAATGTAACGCTATTCAGGACGGGTCAATCGATATAAAAAAGCCGAACAGCGACCTGTCCGGCTTTTTGTTTTTTTAATGCGAAAAATCCTGAAGGCTTATTGCTCGTGTTGCTCGACCATCGCCTGCGCGGTGGCGATGGCTGCCTCGCGGCTGGCTAACACGCGCTCGACCGTATCGACAATCGCCTGCGTTTTCGGGTCAATTTCAATATTAATTTTATCGCCCAAACGCTTGGCGCCCAAAGTGGTGCGCTGCAACGTTTCGGGAATCAGGTGCACACAGAAACGTGTTTTGGTTACCTCACCCACGGTGAGACTAATTCCGTCGATACCGATGAACCCTTTATGTAATACATATTTCATCAAATCTTCATGTGGCATACGGAACCAGATCTGACGGTTATTTTCGGACGTGAGAATTTTCGCCACTTCCGCCGTACAAATAATGTGCCCGGACATCAGGTGCCCGCCAATTTCGTCATCAAAACGGGCAGCGCGCTCCAGGTTCACCTGGGATCCTGGTTGCAAATCACCAAGATTCGTCAGGCGAAGGGTCTCTTTCACCAGATCAAAACTGACCTGGTCTCCCTTCACTTCAGTGACCGTCAGGCAACAGCCATTGTGCGACACTGAAGCACCCAGCTCCAGATTATCAAGCATATGCGCTGGCATTTGCACAACGTGGGTTCGAAAATTAGGTTTTTCATCGATGGACACTAACGTTCCTGTGCCCTGAACAATACCGGTAAACATAGGCCATGCCTCATTCATTTTTGTGCAGTAAAGCATCTGCAGAGTATTTTGTTTCTGTCTGCCAGTTTGCCGCAGATTTAATAGAAAGCCAAATCAATGAGAGTAAAATATCAGCAACTGAAAAGGAGACAAAACGTAACTCTCCCTTAACAGCTTTGATTGCTTAAAAAGTCTGACAATGTACAATCTTTGGGTTATTTTCCGCTATTTTAGCGTCAGTCCCTGCGTGGCGTTTTTTATTCAAAACATGAAAGGTGTATACGTGCAGAAGTACCTTACAGAAGCGCGTGTGTTATTAGCTCTCGCGATCCCCGTTATCCTCGCTCAAATTGCGCAAACGTCCATGGGCGTAGTGGATACTATTATGGCCGGTGGCGTCAGTGCCACTGATATGGCTGCCGTCGCAGTTGGAACCTCGATTTGGTTACCAGCAATTCTGTTTGGACACGGTCTTTTACTGGCCTTAACCCCGACTGTCGCACAGCTCAATGGCGCAGGCCGACGCGATAAAATTGCCCATCAGATCCAGCAGGGCTTCTGGCTGGCGTCCGGCGTTTCGGTACTAATTATTGCCGTGCTGTATCACTGCGACCAGATTATCGGGTTGATGCATAATATTGACCCTCAACTTAAAACCAAAGCGATTGGATACCTGCATGCCATCATGTGGGGCGCGCCCGGCTATCTGTTTTTCCAGGTGTTGCGCGTCCAGTGTGAGGGTTTGTCCAAAACCAAACCGGGCATGGTCTTCGGCTTCATCGGCCTGCTGGTGAATATTCCGGTTAACTATATTTTCATCTATGGAAAATTTGGTGCACCAGCACTGGGTGGCGTAGGTTGCGGCGTTGCCACCGGTACGGTGTATTGGGTGATGTTCCTGATGATGCGCTACTATGTTAAACGCGCGTACTTCATGAAAGACATTGTTGCCCCTTCCCAATTTGCCAAACCTGACTGGGTGACGTTAAAACGTTTAATCGGTTTGGGCCTCCCTATCGGCTTGGCACTGTTTTTTGAAGTCACGCTGTTTGCCATTGTTGCGCTACTGGTTTCCCCTTTAGGCATTGTGGCGGTTGCCAGTCATCAGATAGCGTTGAGTCTGGGTTCAGTGATGTTTGTGATCCCGTTGTCATTAGGCATGGCAAGTACTATTCGTGTTGGGTCAAGGCTGGGTGAGTCGTCAATAGAAGGGGCCAAAGTTGCCGCCTACACCAGTATTTTCACCGGCATCGTTATCGCCTGCATCAGCGCATCGCTTTCCGTACTTTTCCGCACGCAAATTGCGGGGCTATATAATGATAACCCTGAAGTCATTACGCTGGCGTCAAGCTTGATGTTACTGGCGGCGGTTTACCAGATTTCCGATGCGATTCAGGTCATCGGTACCGGCGTATTACGTGGATATAAAGATACCCGCTCCATCTTCTATATTACGTTTGTCGCCTATTGGGTGCTGGGTTTGCCGGTGGGTTATACTCTGGGACTAACCGACTATATCGTTCCGGCGATGGGCCCCAGCGGCTTCTGGTGGGGCTTTATTTTAGGTCTGACCTTCGCCGCGTTGATGGTAACACTGCGTATCCGTTGGATCCAAAAACAACCGTCGTTCACGATTTTAGAGAACGCTGGTCGCTAGATGTAATAGTCAGCCGCCGGAAACTTGTTATTCGGCGGCTGACTTTTTAGCCATTAATGTTCAAAAAATCAACGCAGTGAACATTCACGCACCACTCAATCACAATATAACGGCAAAATGTTTTTTTTCCCTTGCCAGCCATCGGGTAGGTCGTTAATATTCGTCCCCGCTGCCGCACTGGCAGACAGAATACGATGCGTCCGTAGCTCAGTTGGTTAGAGCACCACCTTGACATGGTGGGGGTCGATGGTTCGAGTCCATTCGGACGCACCAAATTTCTGCAAAGTAGTGAGTTTTATCCGATGTGCGTCCGTAGCTCAGTTGGTTAGAGCACCACCTTGACATGGTGGGGGTCGATGGTTCGAGTCCATTCGGACGCACCAGATAAAATTGTACCTCTCCCTGATTTCATAACACTCCACTGTCACACTCAAGTTTTTTTCCTACTTATTACTTTTTCGATTCCCTCTTGCCTCATCACGGGTCAACCTGTCTCTTATCCATACTGCCCATTTTGGTCATTTGCGCAACGAACGCCGCAGAGTTACCCTAAGCTTGCGCAGCATCATGTTTTTTATTTTGTTTCCCGCCGCTTAGCCCTTATAATACGTACCGTCTCTCCGATTGAATGGTCTCAGCCCCTTGATCTGTCGATATCGTCCCTATAAAAGCACGACCTCATACGAAACGATGAATAATCGTACAGATCGCCACGTCTTGGCTGAACTTTACACACCCTTTATTCTCCAGTCGCCTACGCTTAAGAGTGTTTTGTTACAATCCGGCACCAACCCAATTCCTCGCAGGCAGCAGTGCTGTCAGGCGACTCATTTCCAATCCATCACAACTTGTAGATAAAATCGTCATGAAAAAGACTAAAATCGTTTGTACCATCGGACCAAAAACTGAATCCGAAGAAATGCTGACCAAACTGCTTGATGCAGGCATGAACGTAATGCGTTTGAACTTCTCTCACGGTGATTACGAAGAGCACGGTCAACGTATCAAAAATATCCGTAATGTCATGGCTAAAACCGGTCATAAAGCAGGCATCCTGCTTGACACCAAGGGCCCTGAAATCCGCACCATGAAACTGGAAGGCGGCGTTGACGCTTCTCTTGTTGCTGGCCAAAATTACACCTTCACTACCGACCAGTCGGTTATTGGTAACACGACCCGTGTTGCAGTGACCTATGCGGGCTTCGCTGCTGACCTGAAAATTGGCAACACCATTCTGGTGGACGATGGTCTGATCGGCATGGAAGTGATCGAAGTTTCAGAAACTGAAGTGACTTGTAAAGTTCTGAACAACGGTGACCTTGGCGAAAACAAAGGCGTTAACCTGCCAGGCGTTTCTATCGCTCTGCCTGCACTGGCTGAAAAAGATAAACGCGACCTGATCTTCGGTTGCGAGCAAGGCGTTGACTTCGTTGCGGCTTCCTTTATCCGTAAACGCTCTGACGTGCTGGAAATCCGTGAGCATCTGAAAGCCCACGGCGGCGAACACATCCAAATCATCTCTAAGATTGAGAACCAGGAAGGCCTGAACAACTTCGACGAAATCCTCGAAGCTTCTGACGGTATCATGGTTGCTCGTGGTGACCTGGGCGTTGAAATCCCGGTAGAAGAAGTGATCTTCGCGCAGAAAATGATGATTGAGAAGTGTAACCGCGCACGCAAAGTCGTTATTACCGCGACTCAGATGCTCGATTCCATGATCAAGAACCCGCGCCCTACTCGTGCTGAAGCTGGCGACGTGGCTAACGCCATCATCGACGGCACTGATGCCGTGATGCTGTCTGGCGAAAGTGCCAAGGGTAAATACCCTCTGGAAGCTGTGACCATCATGGCAACCATCTGTGCGCGTACAGACCGCGTTATGGATAGCCGCATCGATGGCCAGAATGACAACCGCAAACTGCGTATCACCGAAGCCGTTTGCCGCGGTGCCGTTGAAACTGCTGAGAAACTGGATGCTCCACTGATCGTGGTCGCAACCAACGGTGGTAAATCAGCCAAAGCCGTTCGTAAATACTTCCCACACGCAACGATTCTTGCCCTGACCACCAACGAAGTAACCGCACGTCAGCTGATTCTGACTAAAGGCGTGATCACTCAGCTGGTTAAAGAAATCGCTTCTACTGACGACTTCTACCGCATCGGTAAAGAAGCGGCTCTTGAAAGTGGTTTGGCCCAGAAAGGCGACGTTGTAGTGATGGTTTCAGGCGCTCTGGTACAAAGCGGCACCACCAATACTGCATCGGTACACGTTGTTTAATTAAAACGTGACATAGTTTTTTTCCAAACGCCGCACATTGCGGCGTTTTTTTTGCCTGCGTTTTGATGAAATAAAAAATAACCGGCGAATTAGTTGACAATAAAATGGGACATTTCTCATGGAATCCGGCTGTTTTCGCTACATTTTTTAACTTAATCGCAAAAAAAGATGCTTCTTTGAGCGAACGATCAAAATAAAGCGTTCACGAGCAAAAATTTATTCTCATTAGAAAAAGGTTTGTGTAATACTTGTAACGCTACATGGAGATTAACTTAATCTAGAGGATTTTATAATGAATCGCACTAAACTGGTACTGGGCGCTGTGATCTTGGCTTCAACTATGCTGGCTGGTTGTTCAAGCAATGCTAAAATCGACCAACTGTCTTCAGACGTTTCAACTCTGAACTCTAAAGTTGACCAACTGAGCAACGACGTGAACGCAATGCGTTCAGACGTTCAGGCAGCTAAAGACGACGCAGCACGCGCTAACCAACGTCTTGACAACCAAGCACACGCTTACAAGAAGTAATATTACTTCTTTAGCTAAATGGCGCACTCTGTGCGCCATTTTTTTATCTAAATTCTTCTGCTCTCTCCTGAACTTCATCACCTCAATAATCATCCCTATTAAAGCGACCTGCGGCCCTCTCATACCCTTCAGATGTAAAAAAGGAGCAGTAGCCGCCCCTCCGGTTTAAAGCTTACTCACACGCATACAGCGCGATTACTGATTATCAGCTGTCTCGTAGGTTTTCTGTATCGTCGTCACTGCCGTTTGTGACGCAGCAGTCGCGGACTTCGCTTCCACCCCTTTACTCACAACAACCGGCATGCCTGAGCGGCGTTCAATCGCCTGCTTGACAACGTCATCGTCCGTCTCATTGTTCTTAACGAACTTCTTCGCCGCCACCGTCAGAGGAATAGGCTTAGTCTGCGGATCATCTTTCTCGGTATGTGACAGCGGCTGGTGTACTTCTATGTAGCGTTTGCCATCGGGTTCAACGTCAAATTTGATCGGCTGGTTGACGATCTGTACGCGAGTCCCTTTTGGCACCATGTTGAACAACGCCTCGATGTCATCCGGACGTAAGCGAATACAGCCCGAACTCACACGCATACCAATACCAAAATTAGCATTGGTTCCGTGGATAAGATATTGCCCGGTACCGGCGGAGAGACGCATTGTGAACAGACCCATCGGGTTCTGAGGACCGGCAGGCACCATTCCCGGCAGCGTAATGCCATCTTTCAGATACGCTTTACGGATATTCGCCGTTGGAGTCCAGGTCGGGTTGGGGATTTTCTGGCTAACTGAAGTGACCATTTCCGGCGTATTGCGCCCAAGCTGGCCAATACCTATCGGCAGCACAATCACCTTGTTCTCACCTTTCGGATAGTAATAGAGGCGCAGCTCCGCCAGGTTCACCACAATGCCTTCACGCTTGGTATCTGGCAGCAGCATTTGCGAAGGGATGGTCAGTACGGTACCCGGTTTAGGCAGGTAAGGATCGGTCCCCGGGTTCGCTTCCAACATGCCAATTAAACCAATCTGGTATTTTGCCGCAACGGCTTCCAGTGGCAATCCATCGTTGGGAACCGTGTACGTGGTGTTTTCACCAATCAGGCGGCTGTTGTCCGGCGGAAGTGGATATTCTGCTGCACTTGCGGTCATAGAATGCGTTGCTATCAGGGTGCCAACTAACATCGCCAGAAGGGGTAATGTGCGTCTCATACTCAATCCTTTTTCGGCCTGCCCCCAGACAATCTGAGGAAAGACAATCATCGTGTCTGTTAATACTAGCAGCACAGAATTTTGTAGCAATCAAACCACAGAAAATCAGAAAGTTACCTGAGGGAAACGCCAGTAAAAAACGCGGAGATAGTAAGTTGAAAAATCAGGAGTAAACGACAAGCGGGCGAGGAAAGGGGGAGAAACAGCGTTGCTCATTAGCAGAACATTCCTAATGAGCAACACGGAGATTAGCGCAGACTCAGCTCAGTTTCTGAGCATTGACACGGATAGCACGGATCATGGCTTCCAGCCCCTGCGAGCGCGATGGCGTCAAATGCTGACTCAGTTCTAATTGCGTAAAGAACGGACGGACATCCAGCGCCACCACATCCTGAGCCGTCAATCCCTGATAGAGACTGAAAACAATCGCCAGTAAACCTTTGACGATCGCCGCATCACTGTCACCGTGGAAGCTCAGTTGCCCGTTTTCACCGGCCTGCATGACAATCCACACCTGGCTTTGACAGCCAGAGATCAGGTTTTTCTCCTGACGATATTCATCAGCCAGTGGTGCCAGCTGCCCACCCAGTTCAATCACGTAGAGATATTTTTCTTCCCAGTTCGGGCACCGGGAGAAATTTTTAACTAATTTATCTTTATCTGGCAAAGCCATAAAACAGGTCCTGATAATGGCCTATCGGTTAACCCAACAGCCGGTGAATGCGTTGCAGCCCTGCGACCAGACGGTCGACTTCTTCCCGGGTATTGTACATCGCAAGCGATGCGCGGCACATGGCCGGAACACCGTAAAATGACATCAACGGCATCGCGCAGTGATGTCCGGTACGGATGGCAATACCGTATTGATCGAGGAAGCTGCCCACATCATAGGCGTGATGCTTGCCAAGGTTAAAGGCAATCACACCGGAACGAATGGCCGGGCCGTAAATAACGATATCAGGAACCTGCGCCATAGCGTCGAGCGCGTAGCTCATCAGCGACTGTTCGTAGTCATGAATCTGCGCAATACCGAGATCCGTGACATAGCTCATCGCTGCGCCAAGTCCCATGATACCGGCGGTATTCGGTGTGCCGGCTTCGAAACGCCACGGTGGCGCTGCAAAGGTCGTCCCTTCGGTCAGGCTTACGTGTTTGATCATCGAGCCACCGCCTTCCCAGGGTGGCATCTGGTCCAGCAACGCTTTCTTACCGTACAGGATGCCAATGCCGGAAGGCCCGTACAGCTTGTGCCCGGACCAGACGTAGAAATCACAATCCAGCGCCTGAACGTCTACGCTGTAATGCATCACAGCCTGCGCACCATCCACCAGCACCGTCAGCCCCGCGGCTTTGGCCTGAGGAATGATTTTCTCGATAGGATTGACGGTGCCCAACACGTTAGAAACATGTGCCAGCGCCAACAATTTGGTGCGCGGCGTGATCAACGTTTTCAGCTCTGAAAGATCCAGCTCGCCGTTTGGCGTCAAATGCCAGATGTCGATATGCAAATCACGCTCTTTCGCCAGCATCTGCCACGGAACAATATTCGCGTGGTGCTCCATCTCGGTGATGATAATGCGATCACCGGCGTGCAGCGCACTGCGTCCAAAGGTATTGGCGACCAAATTAATCGCTTCGGTGGAACCCTTAACAAAGACGATCTCTTCGGCAGAGGACGCATTGATAAACTGCGCAGCCTGCGTGCGGACGTTTTCCATCTGCTCGGTGGCTTCAGCACTTAGCGTATGAATGCCGCGGTGAACCGCAGCATAACCATGCTCATAGAACTCGAGCTCACGCTCAATCACCTGACGGGGCTTCTGCGCGCTGGCCGCGCTGTCAAGGTAGGCCAGCGGCTGGCCGTTAACTTCACGGCTCAGCAGAGGGAAATCGCTACGAACTCTTTCCAGGGGAAAACTCATTACTCACCTCGATTTAGTCGGCCAGCAATACGGGCAATGACTACATCGCGCAGGGTTTCATTTTTAATCGCTTCAGTCAGCTCAGCGGCGAAAGCAAAAATAATCATGTGCTGCGCATCCTGACTGCTGATGCCGCGTGCGCGCAGGTAGAAAAGCTGTTCATCATCGATGCGGCCAACGGTCGCACCGTGACTGCATTTTACGTCATCAGCATAGATTTCCAGCTGCGGCTTGGTGTCCACTTCAGCCTGCTTGCTTAGCAACAGGTTGTTGTTGGTCATCTTGCCGTCAGTTTTCAATGCGTGTTTAGCCACTTTAATCATGCCGTTAAACACGGCTTTGGCGCGGTCACGCACGATCACTTTGTGCAACTGTTTGCTGTTGCAATAACCTTTATTGTGTTCAAGGTAGGTGCGGGTATCCGCAATTTCTGCGTCGACCGGCAGCACCAGACTGTTGATCTCAAGATTACTGTTTTCGCCGTTCAGCTGCGCACTGGTGTTATTACGGGTCAGACCCGCGCCCAGTAAGAAACTGTGGCTGGCAACGCGCGCATCACGACCAATCACCAAATCATTATGCGAAAAATGGAAGCTCGCCTGGCTTTCGAAGGCCAGTTTGTAATGGGTGAAATCTGCGTTATCACCGACATTTACCGTCAGGCGTGCGCCGGTAAAATGCCCTTTCTCACCGAGCGTAACGTAGTGCTCAATGACTTCTGCATTCGCGCCGCTTTCAATGTTCAGGTGGTAGCGATGATGAGCGGTATTGATTTCACGCGCCTGTTCACGGCCACTGCTGATGTGCAGCAGATAAAGCGGTTTATCCGCCTGTTTACCCGCAGGTAAACGGACAGACAGACCGTCCTGCGCCAGACTTTCGGTCAGGTGCAGGAAAACTTCAGACTCAATCGGTTCCGGCAGCATTTGCTGCACCGAAGGGCTGAGGTTCTCAATCTCAAATGCGCCAGTCTGGCTGTCACTGAGGTCAGCATCAAAGCGACCATCAACAAACACCAAGCGGTAAGACTCAACTGGCAGCGCGACGGCGTTCAGCTCATCAACAGATAATGCATGCGGCTGCGGTGCAAAAAACTGACTACCGAGCAAAGAAGAAACCGGGGTGTATTTCCAGTTTTCCAACTTGGCATTCGGGAAACCGATGCGCAAAACCTGCTGCCAGTGAGCATGGGCGTGTGCTGACTGCTCACCGCCGGCGCTTTCGAACAGGCGATACAGCTGCTGCATGGCGTGCGAACTGCCCGCTGCAGGTACATTACTCTTGGTCTGTAAGCCAGCCATAACCCTGCTCCTCTAACTGTTTAACCAAGGTGAAATCGCCGGATTTAACAATGCGGCCCTGCCACAAAACGTGCACGTAGTCAGGCTTGATGTAGTCGAGGATACGCTGGTAGTGGGTCACGATAACGAATGAACGTTTGCCGTCGCGTAAAGAGTTCACGCCGTCAGAAACGATCTTCAGTGCATCGATGTCCAGACCGGAGTCGGTTTCATCAAGGATGCACAGGTTAGGCTCGAGGGCCGCCATCTGAAGAATGTCATTACGCTTTTTCTCACCGCCGGAGAAACCGACGTTGACGGAGCGGGTCAGCAAGTCCGCAGGCATTTTCAGCATGGCAATTTTTTCTTCGATGAAATCAGCGAAGTCAAAACGGTCCATCGGTGCCTGACCGCGGTATTTGCGCACGGCATTAACAGCAGTTTGCAGGAAAAAATGGTTAGTCACGCCTGGGATTTCTACCGGGTACTGGAAGGCCATAAATACGCCCTCGCCTGCCCGGTCTTCCGGAGCGAGATCCAGCAAATCTTTACCGTTGAATTCAACGGTGCCGTCGGTAACTTCGTAGTCCTCGCGTCCGGCCAGCGTCGCGGAAAGCGTACTTTTACCCGAGCCATTTGGACCCATGATGGCGTGCACTTCTCCAGGTTTGATCTCCAGATCAAGTCCTTTAAGAATTTCCTTTTCTTCGACACGGACCTTTAAATTCTTGATGCTTAACATACGTATCCTTGAGTTTGCGCCTGCGCGCTCATAATTCTGTGGTACTTACTGTGTCAGTTCTTTAAGACTCCTGCCCGCGCCCGCTTTTCTTACGGGAAAGAAACGAAGGCACGCAGGAAAAGGCGTCAGGATTAACTAAAAATTATCCGACACTATGCTCAAGGCTGATGGCCAGAAGTTTTTGCGCTTCAACAGCGAACTCCAGCGGCAGCTCGGAAAAGACATCTTTACAGAAACCGTTAACAATCATCGAGATGGCATCATCTTCGCTGATACCGCGTTGTAAGCAGTAGAACAGCTGGTCATCGCCAATTTTCGAGGTTGTCGCTTCATGCTCAAGCTGAGCAGTATTGTTGCGCACTTCCACATAAGGGAAAGTATGCGCTGCGCTGTCCGGCCCGATAAGCATGGAGTCACACTGCGTGAAGTTACGGGCGTTTTCTGCAGAAGGCAGAATTTTCACCAAACCACGATAACTGTTCTGGCTGTGACCGGCAGAAATACCCTTGGAAATAATGGTCGACTTGGTATTTTTACCAATGTGGATCATCTTGGTACCGGTATCCGCCTGCTGCTGACCGCTGGTCAGCGCCACGGAGAAGAATTCACCGATGGAGTTATCACCTTTGAGGATCACGCTTGGGTATTTCCAAGTGATCGCTGAACCGGTTTCAGACTGCGTCCAGGACATTTTGGAACCGGCGCCTTCACACAGCGCACGCTTGGTCACGAAGTTCAGGATCCCCCCGGTGCTGTCTTTGCTGCCAGAGAACCAGTTCTGCACGGTGGAATATTTCACTTCAGCATCTTTGTGCAAAATGACTTCGACCACCGCCGCATGAAGCTGATAAGTGTCGCGAACGGGTGCAGAACAGCCTTCGATGTAACTGACGTAACTGCCTTCATCGGCAATCAGAATTGTACGCTCGAACTGACCTGTTTTCGCCGCATTGATACGGAAATAGGTCGACAATTCCATCGGGCAACGCACGCCTTTCGGTATGTAAACGAAGGTGCCGTCTGAGGCCACAGCTGCGTTCAGTGCCGCAAAGAAGTTATCCTGAGCTGGCACAACCGTACCGAGATATTTGCGCACCAGATCTGGATATTCATGGATGGCCTCGCCGAACGAGCAGAAAATGACGCCCGACTCAGCCAGTTTTTCACGGTACGTCGTAGAAACAGATACCGAGTCAAAAATGGCATCGACCGCCACTTCCTTCCCTTCGCGCACCGGAACACCTAACTGCTCAAAGGCTTTTTCCACTTCGCTGGTCAGGTAGTTTTTACCTTCAGGCACTGGGACACCATGCGCATGTGCTGGCGACTCTTGTGTTGCACCCGGCTGTGAGCCACAGGTGTCATCACAGCTGCCGCAAGAAGGCGCGGAGTAGTAGCTGTAATCCTGGTAATCCAGCGGCGTGTAATACGCTTTCAGCCAGTGCGGTTCTTCCATTTTCAGCCAAGCATGATAGGCCTGCAGACGGAACTCCAGCATCCACTCAGGCTCATTGCGCTTCGCGGAAATGGCACGTACTACCTCTTCGTTGATGCCAGATGCTAATTCATCGGTTGCCAGTTGAGTGAAGAACCCTTCCTTGTATTTCGCTCCCTCACCGACCCAAGACTGCACATCGTCTGGAATTTCTACGTTGCTTCGTGACATGTTGGTTACATCGCTTCGTTTACAATAATGTTAGACACCAAAGCTTTCGCCACACCCGCAGGCATGCTGAGCTTTAGGATTATTGAATTTAAATATCTGATTCAGCCCTTCACGGACGAAATCCACCTCGGTACCATCGATGAAAGGCATCGCTTTCAACGGAATAAATAACTTCGCACCATCGTGCTCAAACACCACGTCATCGCTGGCGGGTTGCTTGGTGAGATCCAGCACATAGGCAAAACCGGCACAGCCAGACTGCTTCACAGAGAGCTGTAGTCCTTTCACCTCAGGATCCTGGGTGATCAATGTTTTTACCTGCTTCGCAGCAGAGTCAGTCAACGTCACGCCTTGCCAAACATTTTCATCTAAAGAGAACGTGCCGACAGTTTCAGTTTGCATCTGTCCTACCTCATCGTTTCAGGGTCATAGACCAGACCTATTGTGCCTATTCTAGTGATAACCTATATCACTTCAACCTCTTGTTTTAAGAGGGTATAGCGATTTCGCGTGAGGAGAGTCACTCAACGCCTGCGCTATAGAGGGCTGGCCGTCGGCGGGTCTTAAACACCGCAGCCATCAACACATTGAATAAGTTGTAAATTTTTTGTTAAATAAACTTAAATCCCCGCGACTGCCGCGGGACAAACCGTCTTCCCGATAACTATTATAAAACATTCATCGGAAATACCTATTTATGAATTCGGTGGTTTATAGTCAGGAAATGCCTTTTTTTGCCTCATCTCCACACTCTTTAAATGGGTACTAATGCTGTTAACCACATCGAAAAAAAAGCCAACACCGTGATTGATCCCATTCTCATTTGCCAATATGATAAGCCTTCAAGTTGATAATGGTTATCATTCAAAATCTGGACTGACGCGGATGGCACAATCAGTTAATGCGTGGCTGCAAAATAAAATCGACGAATATAAATTTACTATTCGCGATGCCACGGTAGACTTTTACATGACGGAAGCCGCACTGCGCCGGGAAGATGCTGACATCAGCCAGCTAAAGCGCTTCAACACGCACTGCCTCGACATGGCCAATCTGTGTTTGCAAAATGGCGATGACCACAGTTATCTGCATGCTCTGTGCAAACTGCACAACCGCCTTATTCTTGAGATCAACACGCCCCATCGTAATGAGCTGTTTCGGGTACAGAGCTATCACTTTGCTCGTCATACGCTGAAACTGATTTGCCACTATTATGCCATGATGGGCATCTGGGAAAAAGCGACAGCCTTTCAGACTGACTTCGTGAAGCGCGTTCCCTTCCAGCTTTAACTAAATTTCAACAAATTAGCGCTAACCCGCCGCAAAAATAAAGCGGAAGCACTAAAAATGCTTCCGCCCTGCCCTTACACAAGCTAACTCAACATCGTTGAAAAGTTTAAATATCTATCACCATGGTCGTCAGCCGGGAAATACAGCACAGTTTTTCCTGCTCGTCGAAAATCTCAATTTGCCAAACCTGATTACGGCGTCCCACATGTAAGGCGCGACAGACCCCTTTCACATAGCCGCGGGTGGCTGCCCGCAAATGATTGGCATTGATTTCCACCCCAACGATTTGCTGTTCACCCTGTGTGCACAAATATCCAGCCATTGAACCCATCGATTCCGCCAGTACCACCGATGCACCGCCGTGCAGCAAGCCAAACGGCTGCGTAGTACGCGAGTCAACCGGCATTGTCGCTTCCAGATGATCTTCACCCAACAGGGTAAACTCAATGCCTACATGCCCGACCATACATCCCTGGCTGTAGTGATTAAGCGCGTCGAGGGTGGTTTCTCTTTTCCAAAAAGCCATGTGCTGCTCCTGCAACCTTTAAGGGATCAATTCCAGTAGTGCTTGTAAAGGATGGCGTAAACCATTTCCTTCAATACGTTTTACCTGACTGCGGCAGGAATACCCCGTCGCCAGACAGCGCTGGCGTGGCAGACGTTGCAAGGACTGATGCCACGACAACTCATAAATGCCCAGCGAGTTTTGGATATTTTTACTTTCGTGACCATAAGTCCCGGCCATACCGCAACAGCCGACGCTCACATTTTCAAGTTTGGCACCGTAGCGGGCGAAGATATCGCTCCACTGCTTGCTGCTCCCCGGCAGCGCGGTGCTTTCGGTGCAATGCCCAAACAAATACCAGGATTCACCGCTTTGCTGTTGCTCCGGCAATTCAGTCAGCAGTTTATCCAACCACTCATGCACCAGTTGCACTTCAAATGACCCGCGCGTGGTACCTAAGATCTCTTTATATTCGTCGCGATAGCACAACACCAGCGCGGGGTCGACACCCACCAGCGGCATTCCCAACTGCGCAACGCGGTTAAGAAAAATAGAGGTCTTTTTGGCCGTTTTGGCGAACCGTTGCAGGAAACCTTTAATATGTTGAGCTTTGCCATTCGGCGAAAATGGCAACAGAACCGGTTTTAGCCCCAGCCTCTCCACCAGACGGACGAAATCGGCCACCACCTGCGCGTCGTAATAGCTGGTGAAAGGATCCTGAACAATCAATACATAGTTACTGCGTTGAGCCGGATTAATTTTCTCCAGCTGCTCAAGCGTCATGGTAGTCGCACTATGGCCAAGCAATTGCTGACGCAGTGTGGGGGAGGACAGCAACGGCAGGTCAACCATGCCGATAGTTTTGCGGCTCATTTCCCTGACCCAGGGCTGGCTGAAGAAGAAGTTGAACACCTTCGGCGCTTTAGCCATCAGCGGCGTATAGCTCTCTACACCAGCCACCAGATAATCACGCGCAGGACGCAAATAACGGGTGTGGTACAGCTGCAAGAAACGCGAGCGAAAACCCGGCACATCGATTTTAATCGGACACTGCGTGGAGCACGCCTTACACGCCAGACAGCCGGACATCGCTTCCTTCACTTCATGGGAAAAATCGTACTCCCCTTTGTTGGCATACCAGGTGTTACGTGTGCGATCAATGAGTGCCCGGAAGCTCATCTTCTGCTGCGGCAGCGCACTTTCCAGCGCCAGCGGATCCACGCCCTGTTCCGATAGCAGACGTAACCATTCACGTACCAGACCAGCACGACCTTTCGGCGAATGGATGCGGCTGCCGGTAATTTTCATCGACGGACACATCGGGCTTTTCACATCGAAGTTAAAGCAGAGGCCATTGCCGTTACACTCCATGGCTCCACGAAATGACTGGCGAACCTCCAGCGGAATACGTCGGTCCAGCGTGCCGCGCTTTTCGGCGTCCACTTTCATCATCGGTTCATCACAATCGAGCGGCGCACAAATTTTGCCCGGATTGAGCCGGTTATCCGGATCAAAAGCGGACTTAATACGACGCAGCTCGTTAAACAGCGTTTCGCCAAAGAAGGCCGGACTGTATTCGGCGCGGAAACCTTTCCCATGTTCGCCCCACAAAAGGCCGCCGTATTTGGCCGTGAGCGCCACAACCTGATCGGAAATCTGTTTCAGCAGGACTTCCTGCTGTGGGTCACACATATCCAGCGCGGGGCGTACGTGCAACACGCCGGCATCGACATGCCCGAACATGCCATAACTCAGATTATGGCTATCGAGCAGCGCGCGAAACTCTACAATATAGTCAGCCAGGGATTCCGGCGGCACACAGGTGTCTTCGGCAAAGGGCAGCGGCTTCGCCTGACCTTTCGCATTGCCAAGCAAACCCACGGCTTTTTTACGCATACCATAAATGCGCTCAATGCCCGACAGGTCCGCACAAATCTGATAACCGATCACGCCACCTTCGCCATCACTGATCAAACCATCAAGGCGCTCACACAGGGCTTCAAGCTGGCGTTCAATCAGTTCACCGTCGTCACCGGCAAATTCAACGATATTTAAACCCTGCATGTCCTTACCGGGAACATCGGTAATGAAATCGCGCACGGTGTGCCAGACGATATCTTCACGGGCCAGATTCAGCACTTTTGAATCGACTGTTTCCACCGACAAGGCTTTCGCCTCGACCATAAACGGCGCATTACGCAGGGCGGAATTGAACGAATCGTACTTGATATTCACCAGACGTCGCACTTTCGGGATTGGCGTGATGTTAAGACGTGCTTCCGTGATGAAGGCCAATGATCCTTCTGAACCGGTGAGGATACGGGTCAGGTTAAAATTTTGCAGATCGTCACTCAGCACATGACGCAGGTCATAACCGGTCAGAAAGCGGTTAAGTTTGGGGAATTTTTCGATAACCAGCGCGCGATTGTCGCGACAGCTGTCGAGCACTGTCCGGTAAATACGGCCGATCACCGAATCTTCTTCGCCGAGTTTATCGGCCAGTTCAGTTGGAATTGCCGTGGTGTCGAGCATATCGCCACCAATAACAATGGCGCGCAATCCCAACACATGGTCGGAAGTTTTGCCGTAGACCAAAGAACCCTGACCCGAGGCATCCGTGTTGATCATCCCGCCAAGCGTCGCCCGGTTGCTGGTGGAAAGTTCAGGAGAAAAGAAATAACCCAGCGGACGCAGGTAATCATTCAACTGGTCTTTAATCACGCCAGCTTCAACTTTTACCCAGCCTTGCTCAACGTTGACATCCAGTATGCGGTTCATATGACGAGACATATCCACTACCATACCGCGATTCAGCGACTGACCGTTGGTCCCCGTACCGCCACCGCGTGGCGTAAACACCAGGGAACGAAACCGCTCCTGTCCGGCCAGTCTTGCCAGCAGGGCAACATCGGAGGTGGCTTTAGGAAACAGCACGGCGTCAGGCAAAAGCTGATACACGCTGTTATCGGTCGCCATGGTTAGCCGGTCGGCATAGGTTGTTGTGACATCACCCGTAAAACCGTCTTTCTTTAAGGCTTCCAAAAAATCGAGCACCAGCTGAATAATGCCAGGTGCCTGTGAAATCTGTGGGATCATTTATTTTGACTCTGCCATTGTTGTTGTTTGCCGGACCCTGTTCTTTACCCAATATAAAAACTAACATACTTCGTTTTCCAGCGCTTCGTCTGCGTGCAGTCAGTTATTCCCTGAACTACTGGCGGGCGAAAACCTCAGTGCTGGCTAATAACAAAAAGTGCGGCGCACTGTCTAAAAACGGCGAAATGCTCCATGCTTACTCACATGAAGATTTGCAGTAAATAAGAGCGTTATTCAGGCACCTTGCCCTGTTTTACTATGAGAACGAAGAATGAACCTGCCGATAGCACGTTATGATTTGCCCCGAATTATGTTTGGGGTTTTGTTTATCGCCCTGATGACAGTGGCCAGTATTTGGATCGTTCAGCCCTTTATTTTAGGTTTTGCCTGGGCAGGCATGGTGGTCATTGCTACCTGGCCTTTGATGATCAAACTACAAAGATTACTTTGGGGTAAACGTTTTCTGGCGGTGATCGTGATGACACTGCTGTTGATTTTACTGTTTGTTCTGCCGATCGCCTTACTGGTGAGCAGTGCGATAGAAAACGGCGCTCCGCTGGTACAACTGGCAAGCAACCCCTCAAGCCTGCATATGCCTGACTTCCAGTGGCTACGTTCTATTCCGCTGGCCGGCCATAAGCTATATGGAGGCTGGCATACAATGATTAACGGTGGCGGCAATGCGTTATTGACCAAAGTGCAGCCCTACGTCGGACAAACTGCATCATGGTTTCTGATACAAGCCGGTCATCTGGGACGCTTTATTCTTCACTGTTCTCTGATGCTGCTATTCAGCGCCCTGCTCTACAGCCGTGGTGAACAAGTGGGAATGGGTATCCGCCACTTTGCTGTTCGTCTGGCTGCCGAACGCGGCGATGCCGCCGTTATTCTGGCCGGTCAGGCGATCCGTGCTGTCGCATTGGGCGTTGTCGTGACCGCCATCGTGCAGTCCGTGCTGGGTGGTATCGGGCTGGCTCTCGCCGGAATTCCTTATGCAACGGTTCTGACCGTGGTGATGTTTGTCTGCTGCGTGGCGCAAATCGGTCCTTTGCTGGTACTTATTCCCGCCATCATCTGGTTGTACTGGACCGGTGATAATACCTGGGGCACGGTGCTGCTGGTATGGAGCTGCGTGGTGGGGTCGCTCGACAGCGTACTTCGCCCTGTACTTATCCGTATGGGTGCCGATTTGCCGATGTTACTGATCCTCTCTGGTGTTATCGGTGGCCTGTTCGCCTTCGGAATGATTGGTCTGTTTATTGGCCCGGTCGTACTGGCGGTCTCTTACCGCCTGATTTCACTGTGGGTCAATGAGGCCCCTGAACCTGAGCATGATATTCATCAGGTTGCGCGATCCCTCGAGGAATAAAACCTAATAAGCCATCCCCATGCTGCCTGTTATAACAAACCCTGTTTCGCAGACAGGCAGCATGCTATCACCGCTCTTAGCATCCCCCTCTCCCGGCCCCTCTGCGTTTTAAATATCCGCTTTGCTCTTTCGATGAATTCCATTAATTAGTTAGCTATAGAAATAATTGCTATTAAGACAAATCTTACAGACGAAAACCTCACCGAACCCTAGTATTATTAACAGTTCGGATTTCAACCCCATGATTTATATGCAAGCTTTCCCCTAAGCCTGTATACCCCAAATTGCTGTGTGTAGTCTTTGCCTATCTCCTAGATGGGCTTTTTTTTGTCCTGAGTTTGCCAAAATGGCATTAAAAAAGCCGTGACTCAATGCCACGGCTTTAACACTACCTAATGACTCTGTCCGTCAGGACACTTTCTTCTCACCCAACGCCAGCCAGGTTTGCACGACGGTATCCGGGTTGAGAGACAAGCTATCGATGCCTTCATCCATCAGCCATTGAGCGAAGTCTTGATGGTCAGATGGCCCCTGACCGCAAATCCCTACGTATTTACCCTGCTTTTTCGCCGCTTTAATTGCCATGGAGAGCAGCATTTTGACCGACTCATTACGCTCATCGAACAACTCAGAAACCACACCTGAATCGCGATCCAGGCCGAGCGTCAACTGCGTCATGTCGTTCGAACCAATAGAGAAACCGTCGAAATGTTCAAGGAACTGTTCAGCCAACAACGCATTGGACGGAATTTCGCACATCATGATCACTTTCAGTCCGTTCTCACCCCGCTTGAGTCCCTGACGCGCCAGTTCTGCCACCACGGCTTCGGCTTGCGCCACGGTACGAACGAACGGGATCATCACTTCAACGTTAGTCAAGTCCATATCATTACGTACCCGTTTCATGGCCTCGCACTCCAGTGCAAAACAGTCGCGGAAGTTGTCTGATACGTAACGACCTGCGCCACGGAAACCCAGCATCGGGTTCTCTTCATGAGGTTCGTACTTCTCGCCACCCACCAAATTGGCGTACTCATTAGATTTAAAGTCAGATAAACGCACGATAACCCGCTTCGGCCAGAATGCAGCACCGAGTGTCGCGATCCCCTCCGTCAGGCGTGCCACATAGTATTCACGCGGACTGTCATAACCCTGAATTAGCTTAGTGATCTCATCCTGCAATGCCGGTTCTTGTTTATCAAATTCCAGCAACGCTTTTGGATGGACACCAATCATACGATTAATGATGAATTCAAGGCGCGCCAACCCGACCCCTTCGTTTGGTAAACAGGCAAAATCAAACGCGCGATCAGGGTTACCGATATTCATCATAATTTTCAGTGGTAATTCAGGCAGTTCATTCACTTCTGAACTCTGCACGCTGAAGTCGAGTTCATCCTGATACACATAGCCGGTATCGCCCTCTGAGCAGGACACCGTGACCTTTTGGCCTTCTTTTAGCTTCTCGGTTGCATCGCCACAGCCCACAACCGCTGGAATACCCAGTTCACGCGCAATGATCGCTGCGTGACATGTACGACCGCCGCGGTTAGTCACGATAGCCGACGCTTTTTTCATGATCGGCTCCCAGTCGGGGTCAGTCATGTCTGTCACTAAAATATCACCGGCTTTGACGTGGTGCATTTCACTGATGTCATGAATGATTTTCACCGGACCGGCACCGATGCGATGACCAATAGCACGCCCTTCCACCAGCACTTTACTGCTGCCATTAAGCTGGTAGCGCTCCATGACCTGGCCATTGGAACGAACCGTTTCCGGGCGCGCCTGCACAATATACAATTTTTGACTGTGACCGTCTTTGGCCCATTCGATATCCATCGGGCGGCCATAATGTTTTTCAATCAGCAGCGCCTGACGGGCCAGCGCCTGAATTTCTTCGTCAGTCAGCGAAAAATGCTCGCACAGTTCGGCGGGCACATCTTCGATTTGCACTTGCTTACCGTGCTCCTGACTGTCGGCATATACCATACGGATTTTTTTGGAACCCATGGTTCGGCGCACTATGGCCGGTTTGTCTTTTGCCAGCGTAGGTTTATGCACATAGAACTCGTCGGGGTTAACCGCACCCTGCACGACCATTTCTCCCAGACCATAGGCAGATGTGATGAACACCACCTGATCAAAACCGGATTCAGTATCAATGGTGAACATCACACCTGCAGCGGCTAAATCAGAGCGCACCATACGCTGAACACCCGCGGACAATGCCACGCCACGATGGTCATAGCCCTGATGGACGCGATAAGAGATGGCGCGGTCATTAAACAGAGACGCGTAAACATGCTTAACTGCAGTCAGTACAGCGTCAAACCCCTGCACATTAAGGAAAGTTTCCTGCTGGCCAGCAAATGATGCATCGGGCATATCTTCCGCCGTGGCAGAAGAGCGCACGGCAAACGAGGCGTCCTTTTCCCCTTCGGAAAGCTGCTGATATGCAGCCCGGATGTCTTTTTCCAACGCGGGCTGGAAAGGTGTTTCAACGATCCACTGACGTATTTGGGACCCGGCCTTGGTCAACTGGCTGATGTCATCGACATCCACCGTGTCGAGCAAATCATGAATCCGCGTATTCACACCGCTTTGGTCGAGGAAATCGTTAAACGCCTGCGACGTGGTAGCAAAACCATTCGGCACGGACACACCGAGCTCGGACAGGTTAGTTATCATTTCCCCCAGGGAGGCATTCTTACCCCCGACCTTGTCAACGTCGTTCATACCTAGCTGGTTGTACCAGATAACATTGCGTAAATCGGGTTCGAGATTGGCCATGAAACAATCCTTTCTTAATTCAGTAGGCTACTTTTTACATTAAGCAGGCTAGTAGTTGAGGTAAGTAATGTGGCTTAACACTGAATGGGTCAGTTATTTCAGCCTAGCATAATGATCCATAACACTTGGATAGGTGAATCGATCCAGCTATTTAAACTATTTCTGTTTAAGAAAATTCCATACCTTTCATCTTCCCCCTGCACATCATGAAGCAGTAACTGTTTACAAATCATGAAGACACGCGTCTCGCTTCGAACATGCCGGTAAGCTATCAGCTTGGCTGAAGTTGTGCTGAAGCAAATCAAAATCCTGCGAGGATCCTCTGGAAAAATAAAATGTCATTTCATTTTTCTCAGCAGATTTGCGCAATATCTCGCAGAGTTTGCGCAATAAAAGTTTTCTGCTTTTTATTTTCCGCCAATACGGCTATTACTGTTTATCTGAGCGAATAATTAAATGAAAATGCTGGCCGATGTTTCAGCCGGATATAGGCAATTCAGGAGTGTGATGTGGACAGATGCGTATTTTATATTTCAGACGGTACGGCTATCACAGCGGAAGTGTTGGGCCATGCCGTGCTGTCACAATTTCCAGTGAACGCCACCACCTTTTCACTGCCTTTTGTCGAAAATGAAGGACGTGCAAAAGCCGTTTGCCTGCAAATCAATGAAATTTATGAGAAGACCGGCTCCCGTCCGCTGGTGTTTTACTCGATTATTTCGCGGGAGGTCCGCGACATTATTATCAGCAGTGAAGGCTTCTGTCAGGACATCGTTCAGGCTTTAGTCGCACCGTTACAAAATGAACTGGGCGTTGACCCCACTCCGATTGCTAACCGTACACACGGTCTGACCGCCAGCAATATCAGTAAATATGACGCACGCATCGCCGCCATCGACTACACGCTGGCGCACGATGACGGGATCTCATTACGCAATTTGGATCAAGCGCAAGTCATTCTGCTCGGCGTTTCACGCTGCGGCAAAACGCCAACAAGCCTTTATCTGGCATTACAGTTTGGTATCCGTGCGGCCAACTATCCCTTTACGGCCGATGACATGGACAATATTCAGCTGCCTCCCGCCCTAAAACCGCATATGCATAAGTTGTTCGGTTTAACTATCGACCCTGAACGGTTATCCGCCATCCGTCAGGAGCGCGTGGAGAACAGCCGCTACGCGTCAATGCGCCAGTGCCGGATGGAAGTGTCCGAGGTCGAGGCGCTTTTCCGTAAGAATCAGATCCGCTATCTCAACAGTACCAACTACTCTGTTGAAGAGATTTCAGCAAAAATCATGGACAGTTTCGGCATGAGCCGCCGTATGTTTTAGCGACTTTTACTGACCCAGACGGCATAACCTGTCGTCTGAGGTTGAAAACATCTAATTTTGCGTTATTGTGATCGCCATCACTTCCCGGTATTCCTGCCGTAGCGAAGAAAAAAATTTAGAGAATCACATGTCACAGACAGATGAACTGCGTACGACGCGCATCGACAGCCTGATCACACCTCAGGCGCTGGCAGAAAAACTGCCGGTTTCCCTGTCGGTTGCGCAAAACGTGATGGCATCACGTAAACGAATTGAAAAAATCATCAGCGGCGAAGACCCGCGTCTTCTCGTGGTGGTTGGCCCCTGCTCCATCCACGATATAGAAGCTGCAATAGATTACGCCACGAAACTGAATGTTCTGCGCGAGCGTTATCAGGATCGTCTTGAAATCGTGATGCGCACTTATTTTGAAAAACCGCGCACCGTGGTGGGTTGGAAAGGCTTAATTTCTGATCCCGAGCTTAACGGTTCCTACCGCGTTAATTACGGCATCGAACTGGCGCGTAAAGTTCTGCTGGCAATCAATGAATTGGGCATGCCGACCGCCACCGAATTCCTGGATATGGTGATCGGCCAGTATATTGCTGACTTGATCAGCTGGGGCGCTATTGGCGCGCGTACGACGGAAAGTCAGATCCACCGTGAAATGGCCTCGGCATTGTCTTGCCCGGTGGGTTTCAAAAATGGCACTGACGGCAATACTCGCATCGCGATTGATGCCATCCGCGCAGCTCGCGCCAGCCACATGTTCCTTTCGCCGGATAAAACCGGTCAGATGACCATTTATCGCACTGCGGGTAACCCTTATGGTCACGTGATCATGCGTGGGGGAAAAAAGCCAAATTACCATGCTGACGATTTGCAGGAAGCCTGCCGCAATCTGTCTGAGTTCGATTTACCGCAGCGGCTGGTGGTTGATTTCAGCCACGGTAATTGCCAGAAACAGCATCGTTTGCAACTGCGTGTCGCGGAAGATATTTGCCAGCAAATTCGCAGTGGCTCAACCAACATCGCCGGGATCATGGCCGAAAGCTTCCTGGAAGAAGGCACCCAGCCGATTGTTGCAGGGAAACCCCTGACCTATGGCAAATCAATTACAGATCCTTGCCTAAGCTGGGAAGATACGGAGACCTTGCTGGCCATGCTGGCAGAGGCGACAAACAGCCGTTTCTGATAGCATTTTAGCTCACACAGTCATTCTTACTCAGGGGCAACATCACGTTGCCCCTTTTTAACGCTATCTTTCTCTGAACACGTCTCTGTTACATCTTCACAGTCGCTGATTTCCCTCACAGTTTTCCCCATTCCGTGCTGAATTGTGGTTAACCGTCAGATAACTGACGATTTAATAGCAGATTTCTCTTGATGTGCAGTGTCAATGATTTGATAATGATTCTCACATTGATATTAATTACCATTAACGTTTGTAACTATGAATGACCAAACTGAACATATTACACCACCAGACTTCGGTGATTTATCGCTGAAAAGTCGGGATGATGAAGCCGATTGCGGGCTATGTTTTTCGAGCGCGGACCTACTGGGCATTGCTGGCGTTGCCACCATTCTTCATCATGGACAACGCTATCAGTTACGCCAGACCAAAGCCGGAAAACTGATTCTGACAAAATAATCAGTACACCCTACCTACTCTTACCGCCAGCCACCCAGGTCCGAGGATCAAGGCAGCCAGCAAATCTATTGATATGTGAAAACATACGGAGAATTGCCTCATGCTTCACTCCCTTACCACACGGCTGCGTTTTTCCTCCCTGAGCTTGGCCATTGCCTGCGCTCTGCCGCTGGTAGCCCAGGCAGATACCGCAACGCCGGCATCTAACACCACACAAAAAAATGCTAACACCAGTAAAAGGGCGCAGGAAGAAACCTTAACGGTAGCCGCGACGGGTAACGCTCGCGACAGTTTTGAAGCACCGATGATGGTAACGGTGATTGACGGTACCAGTGCTGAGAGCCTGACGTCGTCGTCGTCCGCAGACATGCTGCGCCGTGTTCCCGGGTTGAGCGTTGGCGGTACCGGCCGTACTAACGGCCAAGACATTTCCCTGCGTGGTTACGATCGCCGCGGCGTGCTAACACTGGTTGATGGCATCCGCCAGGGCACAGATACCGGGCATCTCAACAGCACTTTTATTGATCCTGGCTTAGTCAAACGTATTGAAGTGGTTCGCGGCCCTTCGGCCCTGCTTTACGGCAGTGGCGCACTGGGTGGCGTTGTCTCTTATGAAACAGTGGATGCAGCTGACTTGCTGCTGCCCGGCCAGGATATGGGATACCGTGTGTTTGGCACGGGTGCGACAGGGGATCACAGCCTCGGCATGGGAGCCAGTACCTACGGTAAAACCGATAATTTCGACGGTTTGCTCTCTTTTGGAACCCGCGACGTGGGTGATATCAAGCAGAGCGACAGTTTTAACGCACCGAACGATGAGACCATCAGCAATGTGCTGGCAAAAGGTACCTGGCAAATCGACCCGGCACAGTCACTCAGCACCAATCTCCGTTATTACGATAACCGCGCAAAAGAGCCCAAAAACCCGCAGACGCCGGATGTCTCCAGCGGCAACGTCTGGACTGACCGTTCGACCCTTCAGCGCGATGCCCAGTTAAGCTATAACCTTAAGCCACTTGATCAAGACTGGCTGGATGCCAAAGCGGACGTCTACTATTCCGAGGTGGAGATCAATGCGCGCCCGGACGGCGGCAGTGAAGAAGAACGCAAACAGACCACCAAAGGTGCCAAGCTTGAAAACCGTTCGCGCGTGTTCACGGACAGCTTTGCCGCACACCTGCTGACTTACGGCAGCGAAGCCTACAAGCAGGAACAAACGCCGGGCGGTGCCACCACCAGTTTCCCTCAGGCCGACATTAATTTCGGCTCAGGCTGGTTGCAAGATGAGATAACGCTGCGTGATCTGCCGGTATCGATTCTCGCCGGTACGCGTTATGACAACTACCGTGGCAGCAGCGACGGTTACGCCGATGTTGATGCCGATAAATGGTCTTCCCGTGGCGCGATGAGCATCAACCCAACTGACTGGCTGATGATGTTTGGCTCCTACGCACAGGCATTCCGTGCGCCAACGATGGGCGAGATGTACAACGATTCGCTGCACTTCGCCATCCCAATGGGCAGAACTACTCTCACCAATAACTGGGTACCAAACCCAAATCTGAAACCGGAAACCAATGAAACTCAGGAATACGGTTTCGGTCTGCGTTTCAATGACCTGATGATGGCGAACGACGATTTGCAGTTCAAAGCCAGCTACTTCGATACCAAAGCGAAGGATTACATCACCACCGGCGTCACCATGAACCTCGGTTTCGGCCGTAACGGACCGTACTGCATCGATTGCAGCACGTATTCGACCAATATTGACCGGGCGAAACTGTGGGGTTGGGATGCCACCATGAGCTACAAAACCGACTGGTTCTCGTGGGATGTGGCCTATAACCGCACCCGGGGTAAAGACCAAGCGACCGGTGACTGGATAGCCAGTATCAGGTCAGCACGCTTGACATCCCCGTGGCTCAAACCGCTTTATCTCTTGGCTGGGTCGGTACTTTTGTTGAGCGCTCAACGCACGTAACCTCCGAATATGCCAATCAGCCGGGTTATGCCATCAACGATTTCTACGTAAGTTATAAAGGTCAGGACAGCTGGAAAGGCATGACCACTGCCGTGGTATTGGGTAATGCCTTCGACAAAGAATCTTATTCACCGCAGGGCATTCCGCAGAACGGACGTAACGCCAAGTTGTTCGTCAGCTATCAGTGGTAAATAGTCACCCTTCTCTCTTCACCGCCCGGAGTACGTGTCGGGCGTTATCAAAAATACATGCGAGGACAGCGCAATGAGTTCAGTAAGTTACGAAAATTATCAGCAGGCAAAAGAAGCCAACCCTGGAAAATATGCACGCGATCTGGCTGGGATACTCAACATTAGCGAAGCTGAGCTGGCGCATCTGCGCGTTTCTCATGATGCCGGCCGTCTGGAGGTTGACGCACGGACTTTACTGGCCGCGCTCGAAAATATGGGCGTGACTAAATCCATCACCCGCAATGACTACGCCGTACATGAGCAGCTTGGGCGTTATGAAAATCAGCACCTGAACGGTCATGCGGGTTTGATCCTCAATCCACGGGCGCTGGACCTGCGCCTGTTCCTCCAGCACTGGGTGCATATTTTTTGCATGACCGAACGTCACACTCAGGGCGATCGCTACAGCATTCAGTTCTTTGATGCGGCGGGCAATGCGGTGCATAAAGTCTATACCACCGATGAAACTGACATGGCTGCCTGGAATGCCCTGATGGCGCAGTACCTGAGTGAAGAAAATCCTCAGCTAGAAATAACGCGGGTACAGAAAACGCAGGATGCTGCTCAGCCACAAACGGCAGATGTTGATGCCGAATGGCGCGCAATGACCGATGTTCACCAATTTTTCCAGTTGCTACGCCGTAATAACCTCAGCCGTCAGCAAGCCTTCCGCGCCGTAGGCGATGATCTGGCGTACCGCGTAGATAACGGTTCACTAACGCAGATTCTGGAAGCAACACGTGACGGTAAAAACGAAATCATGATTTTCGTTGGCAATCTGGGTTGCGTGCAGATTTTCACCGGTGAAATTGAGCAAGTTAGACCGCACAACGAATGGATTAACATCTTCAATTCACGCTTTACCCTGCACCTGATTGAAAGTGCCATTGCCGAAAGCTGGGTGACGCGTAAACCGACCAAAGACGGGTTTGTCACCAGCCTGGAACTGTTCGCGGCTGACGGCACGCAAATCGCGCAGCTCTACGGCCAGAGGACAGAAGGCCAACCAGAACAACAGCAATGGCGTGAGCAGATTGCCGCGCTTCGCAACGAGGAAATCGCCGCATGAATCGTCGGTTGAGTGCAGTCGTGATCGCGTTGACAGGCTTACTCGCCTCTTTGTCGCACGCAGCAGAGCGCGTTATCAGCATCGGCGGCGATGTGACGGAAATCGTTTATGCACTGGGTTCAGGCGATGAACTGGTGGCTCGTGACAGCACCAGCCAGCATCCGGATGAAGTCAAAAAATTGCCCGACGTGGGCTACATGCGCCAGCTGAATGCTGAAGGTATTCTGGCCATGAAACCGACGTTAGTGCTGAGCAGCGAACTGGCGGAGCCTTCATTGGTGTTGCAACAAGTGGCGCAAAACGGCGTGACCGTAGTGAGGATCCCGGGCAATACCACGCTCGATACGGTTCCGCATAAAATTGAAGCTATCGCCAACGCCCTCAACCGGCAGGCTGAAGGTGAAAAGCTGATTGCGACCTACCACCAGCAATTAGCGGCCGTTATGCAGGGTCCGTTACCGGTCAAAATCCTGTTTGTGATGAATCACGGCGGGACGACCGCGCTGGCAGCCGGACAGAACACGGCCGCAGACGCGATGATAACGTCGGTGGGCGCAAAAAATGCCATGCAAGGATTCACCCGCTACCGGCCGTTGTCGCAGGAAGGGATCATCGCCAGCGCTCCAGATTTATTGCTGATCACCACCGACGGTGTTCGCACGCTGGGCGGGCTGGATCAGGTTTGGAAATTACCGGGCCTGGCGCTAACGCCTGCGGGAATAAATCATCGGGTATTGGTACTTGATGATATGTCGTTGTTGGGTTTTGGCCTTGAAACACCCGCTGTACTGGCCACACTGCGTCAGGCCGCGGAACAGGTTAAATAATGAGCTCGCTGACCACCCATGCGCTGCGGCGCAGCAGCACGCCGGTCCGGGTGCTGCTGGCGCTGACAGCCATCTTGTTCGCTCTGGCGGTGATTGCGGTGAATTCCGGTGCCATGTCGCTGCCTTTTCTCACCCTGATAAGCCGCCCGCTTGATGATGGTATGTGGCAAATCTGGCTCACGATCCGCCTGCCGCGCGTTCTGCTCGCTGTGGTGGTGGGCTGCGCACTCGCCTGTTCGGGGGCGGTGATGCAGGGACTGTTTCGCAATCCGCTGGCTGACCCGGGTTTACTCGGTATCAGCAGCGGCGCAGCGTTATTTGTCGCGCTGATGATTGTGATGCCGCTCTCGCTGCCGCCAGTGATCGCCCTGTATGGGCACATGCTTGCCGCCTTTGCCGGTAGCCTGGTGATTTCGCTCATCGTATTTACCCTGAGCCGTTTCGGCCACGGTAATCTGTCGCGCCTGTTACTGGCAGGGATTGCCATTAATGCGCTGTGCGGTGCAGCGGTGGGCGTTCTGACTTATGTCAGCGATGACCAACAGTTACGCCAGTTTTCGTTATGGAGCATGGGGAGTTTAGGTCAGGCGCAGTGGCCGACGCTTATCGTTGCGACGTCGCTGATTTTGCCCGCCTGTCTTATGACTTTCTTCCTCTCGCGCCGCCTGAACCTGTTACAGCTGGGCGACGAAGATGCTCACTATCTCGGGGTGAATGTACGCAGGACACAGTTACAGTTGCTGCTACTCAGCGCTCTGCTGGTCGGGGTTGCGGTAGCCGTGACAGGTGTTATTGGGTTTATCGGGCTGGTGATCCCACATCTTTTACGTCTGCGCGTCGGCGCTGACCACCGCTGGCTGCTGCCCGGTTCTGCCCTCGGCGGCGCCTGTTTATTACTGCTGGCCGATACGCTGGCAAGAACGTTGGTTGCACCCGCCGAAATGCCGGTCGGGCTGCTGACCAGTCTGCTGGGAGGCCCCTACTTCTTATGGCTGATTTTACGTCCGGGAACCCGCCGATGATCGACTCCACTTCTACGTTGCGGGCAGAAAACCTATGCATTTCTGCCGACAATCGTCGGTTAATCAACAACGTTTCTCTTGAGCTAAAGGCCGGCGAAATGGTCGCTTTGATCGGGCCGAACGGTGCGGGTAAATCGACGTTATTGCGTCTGTTGACCGGTTTTTTGCAACCGGATCAGGGTCGTTGTGAATTACAGGGCAAAGCGCTCGCGGACTGGCCACCGCAGGAGTTGGCACGTACCCGCGCGGTGATGCGCCAAAGTAGCGAGCTGGCTTTCGGTTTCAGCGTACGGCAAATCATCACACTTGGCCGCGCACCTCACGCGAAAACACATAACGCCGAGGCGCTGCACCAGGTCATGGCACAAACCGACTGCCTGACACTGGCCGATCGCGACTATCGTCAGCTTTCGGGCGGTGAGCAGCAACGGGTACAACTGGCGCGCGTATTGAGCCAACTGTGGCAACCCCAGCCCTCGCCTCGCTGGCTGTTTCTCGATGAGCCAACTTCTGCACTAGACCTTTATCATCAACAACATACGTTGCGTCTGCTGCGCCAGCTTACGCGCGAAAGTCCGCTGTCGGTATGCTGTGTGTTGCATGACTTGAATCTGGCCGCACTGTATGCCGATCGGATTGTCTTGCTGCACGAAGGGAGTGTGGTGGCATCCGGAACGCCAGCCGAGGTGCTGACCGTTGAGATCCTCGCCCGCTGGTATCAGGCTGATCTTGGCGTGAACTGGCACCCTGAAACGGCGGTGCCGCAGGTGTTCCTGCGGCAGTAGTGCGGGGCACTAACTCGAGCAGGATATTTCCAGATGCTTTCCCCAATCTGGTGGTAAAGCCGCCATCGCATCATATTGCGAAGCGTCGCTGTAAGGGTCACGCAATGCCTGATGTAGCTGGGCCAGTGCGCTGATATCATCCTGCTCCGCCCTTTCAATCGCCTGTTGGGCAAGATAATTACGTAAGATGATTCGCGGGTTGGAGAGCTTCATTGCCTGCTGACGCGTGGCATCATCCACTTCTTCCTTTTGCAACCGTTGGCGATACTGCTGAAACCAGCGGTCAAAAGCTTCACGATCGATAAACTCATCCCGCAACGGCAACGCGGACTGTTGCTGCTCAACCTCACTGAGCAGGCGGAAGGTGCGGGTATGGTCCCGCCCCTCTTTCGCCATCAGGCTCAGCAAGCCGGTCAGCAAATCATTGTCTTGCTTATCTTCCGTAAAGAACCCCAGTTTACCGCGCATCAGTTTGCCATAGGCTGCCATCAGCGCTGGTTCATAGGCATTCACCGCGCCCTCTAACTGTTCAGCACTCATCAGGCCGGAAAGCGTCTGCGCCAAACGGTGCAGGTTCCAGTAAGCCACGGCCGGCTGGTTGTCGAAACTGTAACGTCCTTGGTGATCGGAATGATTGCAGATATAGCCGGGCTGGTAGTCGTCGAGGAAACCATACGGGCCGAAGTCGATGGTCAGACCGAGAATGGACATGTTATCGGTATTCATCACGCCATGGGCAAAACCGACGCTTTGCCATTGGGCAATCAGCCTGGCTGTTCGTTCCACCACGTCCTGCAACCAGAGCGCATAACGCCGTGACGGGTCACTTTCGCTTTCCAGCAGATGCGACCAGTGATGGGCAATGACATAGTCAGCCAATTGTTTGACCTGCTCAGGCTGTTTTCTATAGTAAAAATGTTCGAAATGACCAAAACGGATATGACTTTCCACCACGCGCATCAGCATCGCTCCGCGCTCGGGCTGTTCACGAAATACGGGTTCATCGCTGGTAACGATGGTCAGCGCGCGTGTGGTCGGGATAGATAAATGGTGCAGCGCTTCTGATGCCAGGAATTCGCGCACGACAGAGCGCAGCACCGCACGACCATCGCCCATCCGTGAATAGGGTGTCAACCCGGCTCCTTTCAGGTGCCAGTCATAGCGACGGCCGTCAGGCAGTACCTGCTCACCGAGTAAAATCCCCCGCCCGTCCCCAAGTTGACCGGCCCAGATACCAAACTGGTGGCCGCTATAGACCTGTGCAAGAGGGTTCATGCCGGGAAAAAAGGCTTCGCCACACCAGTATTCCCGGTGCGCGGTATCAAACAACTTCGCGTCTAATCCCAGCTCCTGCGCCAGCGGCTCGCTGTGATAGAGCAGCTTTGCTCCCTTTAGCGGCGTAGGTTTCAGAGCGGTGTAAAAGCCACCGAGTTGGTCGGCATAATGGTGTTCAAATTGTGGCATAAGTCCCCCTTTCTTTCAGTGTAGAACCATGAGGCATTGATTAACACGGACTAAAAACAGGGAGATTATGCTCAGCGACATATTCAGTGCAGCAACGCGATGAACCGCCGCGAGATTACGCAAGTCAGTGGCCGGGATAAATGAAGAAAGCCAACGGAGAGTCAGCTTGTAAGGATGACGGGGATATCAGTGAAATTGAGGAGGGATCCTTAACAAATGATCCAACTCTCCAGGCTCTACACCGGGCCATAATTGCCCTTTCATACCCTGAATTTCGCTTTTGTTCAGCGCGTCGAAATGTTCGGCATTGTCCAGGCCGTCAATTACGATATTACGGCAGAATCGGTTAACGTTTCTTATTAATGAGGGCAGTACGATAGTGAAATTCTCACCCTGGTAAAGCTCCCAAAACAGGCCGCGGTCAAGCTTCACCCAACTGAAAATATGATCGAAGACTGCTGCCATATTGGCATTGCCCGATCCGAAGCCGTCCAACCATAACGTGAAGTCACTTTTTAACGCCATTAACTGTGAATTGCGCTTGCCCTCAGAAAGCTGCGGAAATGACTCGTTAAGACTGAGATGAAGAAAAGGTGAGGCCTTTAAGCCGTCACGTATTTCATCATTCTCAATAACTATTTTGGCCAGTTTCTCTTCGATGGAAATATTGAGTATTACCTGATTCGTCTCAAACCAGAGCGCATTCTCTTTGGCCCAGGCGGACTGTTCGGTTAAAAAATGGGTTAGTTGCTGGGTGTTTAATAAATTCAAAACCAATTCAGTTGGCATTATTAGCTTGCTGTCTGTACTGGAAAATCGACAAATTAATTCCACCGCTAATAGTTTCCCTTTACCGGAATATATTGGCTGGCAGAAGTAGCTGCTGTTAAAGGCCGTATCGAATTGTATTTTCATTTTTTTCCAAAACATCAACGGCGCTACATAATGATTAATAACTTTGTTGTATATCAATCAAGTCAGAATGGTAGCGGGGCTCCGGGGCAGTCCCGAAACAGTTCTGTTACTGATACTAAAAAAGTGCCGGTCCGGTGTTAAGCAGGGTATCCAGATTTCCTGAAAAGAAGCAAAATCAATGTTTATAAAATTTCCCTTTGCTGTGCCTCTCTCCCTTTACAGGGCTTTATCAGAGGAAATAGGGTGTTATCACTTAATCTTATCGCTAGCTATCCATTCGCGCAACTGAGGAAATTGCCGCAGGATCCATTAATTTTACCACGCGGCAAAGGCATCTCACTGTTGCACTGGCAGGAATTCAGCGTGCTGTCATTGTATGCATCCCACCAGCCAATGTTGCAGTTCGGTAAGCTCTGCTTGCTGGGCCGGAAATTGCGCGATTATTTGCCGACATTTCTCTTCTATTTCGCGTGGGCGGTAAAGCGTATCGACCAATTGCAGCGCCAGGGCATTTAATGGCGCTGGATTCAGGCTGTCAGTAAAGATCTGCGCGCGGCTGATCCGGCCTTTTAGAATATCAAAATGAATATCTACGCCGCCCCAGACAAAGCGCTCATTCAGTAAATGGCTGAATGCAGGCGCTTTACCGAAATTCCACTCCCAACTGCTCTGTTTGGCAAATTGCTCCTCAAAACCGGGTAAATCCGGGAAAACGTCTGGCGAAATAATCTCCGGCTCCACCTCAGAGCCATACCAATCAAAAAAGGAATGAATGATGGCTTCACAAACCTGCGGATGATTAATATCGGAAATGAGTTCACTAAGATTAGCGACGCGTGAACGCACAGAAGTAATGCCTTTGGCCTGTAATTTTTTTGGATCCGGATTGAGGTAATTTGCCAGACGGCTGAGATCAGCATTGAGCAATAAGGTGCCGTGATGAAAGCCACGGTCCTGAGTTTCTTTATAGGCCGATCCGGAAATTTTGCGCTCGCCATCGTCGGTGCTTGCCACTAGGTCGTTACGGCCTGAAACGCTGGCGGTGATCCCCAATGATTTCAATGCATCGAGAATAATAGCCGTCGAGACGCTTTTATCATATTCCGGCTTACCCGCCATGAACGTAAAACAGGTATTTCCCAGGTCATGAAATACCGCACCGCCACCGCTGCTGCGTCTGGCAAGACGGATCCCATCCTGTTCCATTTGGCGGGTATTGCACTCCTTCCACGGGTTTTGCGCCTGGCCGATAACCACGGTTTCCGCATTGCGCCACAGGAAGAGCACCCGCTGGGTCGTCATCTGCCGGAAGATGCAATCTTCGACGGCCAGGTTAAACCAGGGATCATAAGAGTCGGAAAGCAATAGTCTGAGAGGTTTCATCACGTTTCGTCCTGAAAGAAGTCTGACGTGATGATAACAGGTTAAAAGCGGGCTAAATACGCAGTCGCCGGGAGGACATTCCCGGACTAAATCCGGCGGGCTTGCCAATATACCTTTCGCCAATAGACGTTATCGAGAGATGAACGGGTCACACCCTGGCTAGTTGATGCATGGATAAACTTATCGCCCGTGTCGTAAATACCCACGTGCAAACCGTTCTCACCGCTGCCGGTTTTGAAAAACACCAGATCACCCGGCAGCAGTTCATCCCGGGAGACTTTATTGCCGATTTTGGTCTGTGCGACCGTCGTGCGCGGTAATACCACACCGAAGCGGTCACGATAAGTACGGAAAACAAATCCTGAACAGTCAACACCACTCGGCTGGAGCCCGCCATAACGATAAGGTGCGCCGTGCCACTGGCTCAGTTGGTCGTTTAATTGTGCGACTACCGCGATGGAATCAGACAATTTACCACTCGGCGGGGGCGCGTGACTGCTACAGCCGTTGAGCACCAGTGCGGCGAAAATCAGGAGGGAATAAAGTGTTCCGGTTTTCCAACGCATGGCTGTCTTTCCTTCAGGGATGACGGTCACAATGAAACTGTCTGGCCGTAATCATGCCAGAGTACATCACTGCGCGCTAAGATCTGGTTATTTGGAGATAAAAAGAATCTAACGCTATTTTGTCCGTCATCCAATCGAAAAAGGAGATTTTTTTGGAATTTATCGCTTTCAGTGGGCTTGCTGACTCGGTTTACTATGGATAAGCCAGACACCAAACAGTACCAGCACTCCGCCACAAGTTTTCAACAAATGTACATCTTCATTGAACCAGGGCAGTGTTACTGCGGCCAGATAGACCAGCGCATAGCTCAGGCTGAGCAGCGTATAGGCCCGGTGCAGCGGCAATACGCGCAATGTGAAATACCAGCATACCATCGACAAAACATAGCCTGTGATACCAAGCCCCACGGCAATCAGCGCCGTCAGGTGATTGAGAAACCAGGATATCTGTATATCAGACAGAGAAAGCGGCGGGATTTTTACCATGCCCCACTTCATTAACAACTGGGCCAGCGTCACTAACAACAAACTGGCGCTGCCCCATACGTAGCCTTTTAACAGTCCGTTGGTCTTCATGCGTTAATACTCATCAGCGCTATCCCTAACATGATAAAACCGACGCCAACCCAGTGGCGTCGATCTACATGCTCTTTGAATATCCAGCGCGCACTGAGGGTGATCAGCACGAAATTCAGGCTGAGCATCGGATAGGCAATGCTCAGCGGCAACTGTTGCAGTACACGCAGCCATAACAACATGGCAAACCCCAACAGACCGACTGCCAGCGCCAGCCAGCGCAGTACACGGGCAACATCGCCCTTACCTACCTGCGCGGCTTGCTTCTGACAAAGCTGTCCCGCGCAGGTCAGTACGCTGACCACCAGTACCAGCAGATATCCGGTCACGGTTGCTTGCTGTAGAACAACAGCGATAAGCGATCCATTTCAACCACCTTATCCGGCGTGGGAAGTTTGGAGTTATCTGCATCAATACTCTCCTGCTTCACGGCTACCGTCACATTGCCCTGCTGACGCGCATTTTGCAGCCATGCCGGAAAACTATGCGCATCAATATAATGATGTTCAACATCCGGGTAGTTCAGGCCATATTGCAGTTCGCCTTTTTCATCGTACATCAGGATGTCACTACGCTTGAGTGTCCAGGCAAGCCCGGTGGCTATTCCAACGTTATCCGCCAACACGTATTTACTCTCTTTAAGCAGCGCAATATTGGCATCAATAAATGCCTGCGGTTGTTTAGAGTCGATCACTTTTTGCGGTATCACCTGACCCACCAACAAGGCCAGGACCAGCGGACAGGCCGCCGCCCAATACCAGCGATTTCGCAGCGAGGTCAGACTGAGCGCCCCGGCCAGTGCCCAAACAGCGAAGCACAAGATGGCAATGACGACTTTCGGGAACTCGACAGCGGTGTAAACAGGTTTGATATGCAGTGGTAAGCGTCCGGAAATGACGACCAGCGCGATCACAGCCAGAACACCAAAGACAATATTGATAATGCCATTGGCCCTGAGGGCCTTCAACCGACCGGACAGACGTATCTGGTCCAGATAATCGGCCATTAATAACGCCAGCGGCGCAAAGCACGGCAGGATATACGTCGGCAGTTTTCCTTTGGCGATACTAAAGAAAATCAGCGGCATCACCGCCCAACTCAGCAGGAAAAAGAGTTCAGGACGCATTACACGTTTGGTCCATCCGCCGATCACCGCGCCCGGCAGTAATCCCATCCAGGGCAGTGCACCAAGGAAGAGAACCGGAATGTAGTACCAGAACGGCGCTTTGTGCTGGGCATTCTGTTCTGCAAAGCGCTGAATATGCTCAACCCAGAAAAAGTAGTTCCAGAAGTCCGGTTCACGATGAGCAATCGCCAATACCCAGGGCAAGCTGAGCAAAACAGCACTAAGGATGGCCAGAGGCCCCCAGCCAAATAGGGTTTTGAACTTTTTCTCACGCCAGATAATCGGCAGTACGGCAATCACCGGAACGGCCAGCGCCAGGAAGCCTTTGGTCATAAAGCCCATGCCACAGGCCAGACCGAGTGCAATCCAGCTCAGTGCTTTATGCCGGGTCGTGGTGACACGCATACAGTAATAACTGGCTACCATCGCGGCGGTCATCCACAGCGTGATCATCGGATCAAGAACGCTGTAAGTCCCGATAGTGAAAACCAGCAGAGAAGAGAGGTAGATCAACGCAGCAACGCAAGCCGTTTGGCGGTTTCGCCACATCAGCATCGCCAGCCAGAACACCATAATAGTGCTGAGCAGCGTGCAAAATACTGAACCGAAACGCACGGCAAAATTAGTGTCACCGAAGATCATCTGGCTAAGGTTATTAAACCAGTAACCTGCCACCGGTTTTTCAAAATAACGCAGACCCAGCAGATGCGGTACGACCCAGTCACCCCGTTGCAGCATTTCGCGGCTGATTTCCGCATAGCGGGTTTCATCAGGCTGCCATAACAGACGCGTGTTAAGCGGAATCAGATATACCAGGGCAAAGAACAGGAGGAGAACGGTGCTCCATACACCTTTGTACGCTTTCAACATCAGGAAAAACCTTCTTGCTGGCAACCTAACCACCCTTCCCGTCCGGGGAAGGAAGAACGAACGACACGACCAATCGGTAAATCCGACAGATCGTCAGGCAATAATTCACCCAGCGCACAGAACTGAATGCCCTGCTGGGCGGCTCGGGTGAGTAAGTCGTCAAACATGTCCGCCAGGGACATTCCTTCAACTTCGGCATGGATGGTATAAACCGGCACGCCGTTATCATGCTCAATGGCCTGCAGGATAAAATCATTGAACGTCGCCGTGGTCACTTCGTTACCAATGACTTCGTCGTAGGTCGGCAAGGTGACAGGAATTTGTACCGTGCCTGTTTCGCCATTTTCCAGCAGCGGCAAGAAGGGGCGCTTTCCCCGGCAATCGCTGTTGTAACGAAAACCAAAGGTCTGTTTGACGTCAATCACTCGCTGGTCAGCACGCCAGCCCGCGACAGCGGAGCAATCAACCGCTTTACCAATACTGTCTTGCAGCGCTTCCAATCCGAGACGGACCTGTTTTTCCAGCTCCGGTTTGGACCATTTCGCCACTTTCGCCTGCCAGCCCTGATGGTCCCAGGCGTGCAACCCCACTTCATGACCGCGTTCTGCAGTCTCTTTCATCAGCGGAGCGAAATCGCGATAGATCTTTTTACCCGGCCACGCCGTTCCGGCCAGTAAAATATCCAGTCCGTACAGTGATGCTGCGTTAGAGCGCAGCATTTTCCACAGGAAGCGCGGACGTAAAAGGCGCCATAAATGACGCCCCATATTGTCCGGACCTACGCTGAAGAAAAAACTGGCCGTGATGTGATGTTTTTCCAGAACACGTAGTAATTGAGGGACACCCTTTCGGGTGCCGCTCCATGTGTCGACATCAATTCGTAGTCCGACTTTTTTCATGCACAAATTCCGTTATGCCTGAGGGCCGTCTGGATTAACCGAACGCAGGAAGAAATCGAGGGTTTTGTCGACGGTTTTATCCATCGAAACTTCAGGCGTCCAGTTCAGCAGACGTTTAGCATTTTTGATGCTAGGCGTGCGGTGTTCGACATCCTGATAGCCTTTACCGTAGTAGCTGCTGCTTTCCACCGATTTAAAACCGGCAAACGGCGGGAACTGGTCACGCAACGGATGCGCTTCGAAGCTACGCAACAGCATTTCTGCCAGTTCACGGATACTGGCTTCGTTAGTCGGGTTGCCAATGTTCACGATCTGCCCGTCACAACGGTTTTCTTTGTTCTCGATGATACGGAACAGTGCTTCGATACCGTCGTTGATATCAGTGAAGCAACGCTTCTGCTCACCACCATCCACCAGTTTGATAGGCGAACCTTCTACCAGATTTAGGATCAGCTGAGTGATGGCGCGTGAACTGCCGATACGCGCAGCGTCGAGGTTATCAAGACGGGGCCCCATCCAGTTAAACGGGCGGAACAGGGTAAAGCGTAAGCCTTCTTTCACGCCATACGCCCAGATAACACGGTCGAGCAACTGTTTGGAGACGGAGTAGATCCAGCGCTGTTTATTGATCGGACCCACAATCAGACGTGACGTATCTTCGTCGAACTCTTTGTCGTCACACATGCCGTACACTTCAGAAGTCGACGGGAAGATGATGCGCTTTTTGTACTTCACGCAGTCACGGACAATTTTCAGGTTCTCTTCGAAATCGAGTTCAAATACGCGCAGTGGGTTGCGGGTATATTCGATTGGCGTTGCAATCGCCACCAGCGGCAAGATCACATCACATTTTTTGATGTGATATTCGATCCACTCGGAGTGAATGCTGATATCACCTTCAACAAAGTGGAAGTGCGGGTTATCCATGAAACGGCTGATGGCATCAGAGCTGATGTCCAGACCAAAGATTTCATAGTTATCTTCACGCAGCAGACGTTCACTCAGGTGGTTACCGATGAAGCCGTTAACACCGAGGATCAGCACGCGTGTACGGCGTTTCATCACCGATGTCGGCAATGCGCTGAGTTTCACATCTGGCATGATGCCCAGTTCCAGCGACAGGCGAGAACCTTGTACATACAGACCCGATTCACTCTGACCGGCTTGAATCTCCAGTGCGCCTTCACCACATGCCACAATCAGTGGATCACTCGACAGCACGGTACCCGGTTGTTTTTCATGTTCGGTTGCCAGCGGGCGTGAACGCCAGATGGTCATTTTACGCTGGCCCAGATAGGTGAACGCACCTGGGTAAGGTTCGGTGACGGCGCGGACCAAATTATTGATTTCAGTTGCCGGTTTGTGCCAGTGAATTTCACCATCAGCCGCAGTACGGCGGCCAAAATAGCTGGCCTGTGATTCATCCTGTGGCGTCAGGGTAATGTCGCCCTTCTTCATTTTTGGCAACACGTCAGCCAGCAGAACCTGTGCAGCATCGCGCACTTTGGCATGCAAGGTCAGAGCAATGTCGTCAGCGCTGATAGGAACGGCACGCTGGGCAACAATATCACCCGCATCTGGGCGTTTAACCATCTTGTGCAGGGTAACGCCCGTTTCTTTTTCGCCTTTCAGCAGCGCCCAATTAACCGGCGCGCGACCGCGATAACGTGGCAATAAAGAACCATGCAGGTTGAAGCCACCTTGAGGAGCCAGTGAGAGCACGTCATCGCTTATCATGTTGCGATAGTAGAAGGAGAAAATCACATCCGGCTGCAATTCACGGATACGGTCAACCCACAGCGGATGATTCACATCTTCAGGGGCATACACCGGCAGGTTTAAACCGGCACCCAGGCGGGCAACGGAGGCGAAAAAGTTGTTTTCGTCTGGGGAATCGGTATGAGTAAATACCGCTTGTACGTCATAACCAGCGTCAACCAAGGCCTGTAACCCGACGCAACCAATATCATGGTACGCAAATACAATTGCTTTCATCACTCTTCTTCCTGGCTGTTTTCGTCAGAACGCAATCCAACGACTTTTTGAACGAAATAACGGGGACGTGCGCGAACATCATTATAGATTCGCCCGATATATTCACCGAGTAATCCCATGCCCACAAACTGCGCACCAATAAACATGAATAGCAGGGCAAACAGGGTGAAGACCCCTTCAGCTGCCCATTCCGGACCATTGATTAACCGCATCAAAATCAGGAATACCGCCAGTACGAAACCAAACAGGGCAATCAGGCTGCCTACCACACTCAGCATTCGCAGAGGGGTCGTTGTCAGGCAGGTGATCAAGTCGTACATCAGGTTGATAAGTTTCATCAGGCTGTACTTTGAATCGCCAAACTCGCGTTCCGAATGCTGCACCGGAATCTCCACAGTTTTGCGCGCAAAGGTATTCGCCAAAATAGGAATAAACGTACTGCGCTCATGGCAATGCAGCATGGCTTCAATGATATGCCGACGATATGCACGCAGCATACAGCCATAGTCGCCCATTGATTTTCCGGTCGCGCGCTGGATCATCATGTTGATCATCTTGGAGGCAGATTTGCGGAACCACGAATCACGACGGTTGGCACGCACGGTACCGACAACGTCGTAACCCTCTTCTGCTTTCGCCACCAGACGCGGAATCTCTTCCGGTGGGTTTTGCAAGTCAGCGTCGAGCGTGATCACCAGGTCGCCCGAGACATGGCTGAAACCGGCCATGATGGCGGAGTGCTGGCCGTAGTTACGGTTGAGCAGTACCGCAATGATGCAGTTCTCCGGCTGTTCAGCGGCTTCGCTTAACATTTCGGCAGAACGGTCGCTGCTGCCATCATCGATTAAAATGATTTCGAATTTTTGTGTTAACTGACGGCACGCGGCCTGAGTGCGCGAAAGCAGGGCTGGCAGGCTCTCTTCCTCGTTGTAGACCGGTATGACTATCGATACTTTCTTAATAGGTTCAAATTGCGCCACTACTTGGCCTCCGCAATGGAAAATAGAGCCGCGACAACGCGGTCTACATCGCTGTCCTGCATATCAGGGAACAGCGGCAAACTGCACAAACGGTCGGTGTTCCATTCGCTGTGTGGCAGGCTTAAATCAGGATAGCGTTCGCGATAATATTTCTGGGTATGGGCTGCGCGGAAATGCAAACCGGTACCGATGCCGAGTGCTTTCAGGCGCTCCATCAGTGCGTCACGGCTGATACCACAGCGCGCTTCATCCACCCGAATCATAAACAGATGCCAGGCATGCAGATGCGGATACTCCGGCACCTTCATCGGCAGGAATGGCGAACCCTGAAGTTTTTGCAGATACAAATTCGCCAGTTCAGTACGGCGCGCATTGATTTCAGGCAGACGTCGCAGTTGAACCACCGCAATTGCAGCATGAATATCCGACAGGTTGTATTTGAAACCAGGCTCAATCACTTCTGCTTGTGGCTTGCGCCCCTGCACTTCGCGATCAAACGCGTCTACCGCAAGGCCGTGGAACTTCAACGCGCGAACTCTTGCTGCCAGTTCGTCGTCATCGGTCGCCACCAGGCCACCTTCCGCACAGGTCATGTTTTTAATCGCGTGGAAGGAGAAAACCGCGGTACCCTGCGCGCCAATCCAGCGATCGCGGTAGCGTGTGCCAGCAGCATGTGCCGCATCTTCAACAATGGCGATGCCATGTTTTTCGGCTAACGCGTACAGAGGATCGAGATCCAAAGGTGCGCCAGCATAATGCACCGGGATAATCGCTTTGGTTTTTGGCGTAATAGCGGCAGCAACATCGGCTGCGCTGACCATCAGGGTATCCGGGTCAACATCAATCATCACCGGCTCTGCACCCAGCAGAACGATCATATTAATGGTGGAAACCCAGGTCTGAGAAGGGGTAATAACTTCATCGCCCGGACCAATGCCCAGCGCCATAAGAGTGACGTGCATCCCACCGGTTGCCGAGCTGACAGCAATGGCGTGTTTACATCCGAAGGTTGCAGCAAAATCCTGTTCGAGCTGATGCGTCTGGGGGCCCGTTGTGATCCAGCCAGAGCGCAGTACATGACTCACCGCCTCAATTTCTTCATCGCCCATCGAAGGGCGGGAGAAAGGCAAAAAATTTTCCATGACACAATCCCACAAGAGGTAATTTACTCGAAACAAACTTTAGTACGCGTTCAATTAACAATAATTAAACGCACGACTGAAATAATGTACGCACAGTGACAGCTTAATCTTAATTTAACCTTAAGGCTCGTCAAGTTAACTCGATGAAAAATAGAAGGATCTGTGATGTCGCATGTATTTATTAAATAAATAAATAAATAATATCAATGAGATGATTGATTTTCCGGTTATCAGCAGGAATGAAAGCCTCTATTAACGATAGCTCAACAGCTTGCAATTAAATGTTAGCGGGCAATTTATTCTCATCATAAGTAGATTGTAAACAAGCGTGTCATTCATTATTCAACTCGCTGTCACGAACTATATCTGCTCAATTATTCCCCATCGTTGTCATAAGCCATTGTTGCCCGCCAACGCGGTGTATCTGGAAATCGACGCCGAACACCGGACTTAGCCGACTTACTTGCATGACCTCTTCCCGTGTTCCCGCGATATCAACCCGACCACCTGCCATCAGCCATACCTGATGAGCATGATGCAAAGTATGATTAAGATCGTGATCACTGATGACAGCGATATTACCGCTGGCGCAAAATTGCGTGATAAGACGATCAAGAGCCAATTGCTGAGCCACATCCAGGCTGTTCATTGGTTCATCAAGCAGTAAAAGATGCGCATGAGGGTTAAGCGTCGGCCACACCTGCAAAAGCACGGCAACCAGCCGGACACGTTGCCATTCACCACCGGATAACCGCGTTACCGGCCTGGAAAGCTTATCCTGCAAATGCAGGGCAGATGTCAGCATGGCAACAGTTTGGTCCAGCAAAACAGGGTCTGCTCCCGCGGGCTGGTGCAATGAGAGATATTGAAACACCGGCATCAATGATGCCGGTGTTGATTGCTGACAAAGATAACCTCGCAGCTGCGAAAGCGCCTTACCGGATAGGCTGTCAAGTTGATGCCCGGCGAGGCTGACACTCCCTTCCCCGTCCAGCATCCCAGCAATACGTGCCAGCAGGCTGGTTTTGCCCGCGCCGTTTGGGCCGATAATATGCACCCGGCATCCAGGGTTCACACGCCCCGTAAACGCCTGCAGTCTTCCCGGTACATTTAGCTTATGGCACTCCAGCATAGGCTCTCCCTGCTCAGCAATATTGGGGTTATTTTGCCAGTGCGACTTTAATCGCTTCCGTCAGTAAAGGATCTTCCGGTGTCATGTCTGGTGCAAAGCGCTGGATGACGGTGCCGTCACGCCCGATGAGGAATTTTTCGAAGTTCCACAGAATATCGCCCGGCTGCTTCGGCTCACGCCCTTTGCTTGCAAGGCGCTCATAAAACTCACTTCCTTCCGGTTTGACGGCCTGCGGACAAGCAGCAATCAATGCCTTATACAGTGGATGACGGTTTTCACCATTGACTTCAATTTTGCTGAACATCGGGAATTTGACACCAAAATTGGTGGTGCAAAAATTCTGGATTTCCTCTTCCGTACCGGGCTCCTGAGCGCCGAACTCATTGCACGGGAAGCCCAACACTTCGAAACCTTGCTCGTGGTGTGCCTGATAAAGATTTTCCAGACCTTCATACTGTTTAGTCAGCCCGCATTGGGACGCCACGTTAACCACCAACAGCACGGAGCCCTGATAAGCACCCAGCGTTGTGGTCTCACCGTTAATTTTTGTCAGGGGAAGGTCAAAAGTTGCATTACTCATCTTTAATATCCTGCGGTTATTGGCCAATGTTTCTGGGCCGTAGGCGAAATGAAGAAACGTCAAAGATAGCCCATCCTGGCGTATCGTCTGTCAATCCTGTCTGATTCAGGCGGCTTTGACCAGTAACCAGATGAAAATAGGCGCTCCGAGCGTTGCCGTCACCACGCCTATTGGCAATTCAGCAGAATAGAGTGCAATGCGTGAGAGCACATCCGCCAGCAGCAGTACAGAGCCACCCACCAGAGCGCAGGCCGGTAATAAAGCGCGCTGGTCAGTAATACCACATAGCCGCAAGATATGGGGGATAACCAACCCGACGAAGCTTATAACCCCGGCGATCGCCACGCTGAGGCCCACCACCCAACCGACCGCCAGAACGAGCAGATTGCGCCACAAAGTGATAGAAACCCCCAACTGCTGCGCCTGCCCGATCCCAAGTGAAAGCAGATTCAGCGTGTTTCCCTGAAATATCATCCAGATCACCACCGGAATGAGCATCACTCCCAGCCAGCTTTGCCGCCAGTCGACTCCACCAAAACCGCCCATCATCCAGTACATTAGCTGGCGTAAGTCCAGGTTACTGCTGAAATAGACCGACCAGGTCATTACAGCGCTACAGACGATACCAATGGCAACCCCCACCAGGAGCAGACGGGCATTGGTTAGCCGACGCTGTCGGGCGAAGTGCAACAAAAAGAAGGTGACAACCAACGCACCTGCAACGGCAGACAGACTCATGACCCAAACCGGCAACAGACTGTTTCCCAACATAACGCACAGAACCAGCGCCACACCGGCACCGTTGCCGACGCCGAGTAATCCGGGTTCTGCCAGTGGGTTTTCAAACAGGGATTGCATAACAGCCCCTGACACCGCCAGCCCTGCCCCAACCAGGATCACTGCCAATGCGCGGGGCATACGTATTTGCCAGACGAAAAGCTGCCCTTGTGGGCCAAACCAGCTATCCGGCCATAGCCAGTTTTCGCCCGCGCACAGGCTGAACAGAAAAACCACGATCAACAAACCACTGAATAAAGACAACAGACGGCCATCCCGGCGCTTTTGCAACCGCGCAAGCTCGGAAAAAGAAGGGATTATTTTTAGCAAGTCCGGCATTTACATGGGCATCCTGGCGCGATTTCCTCTCGGGAAATCAGCGGGGGCGGGGAGTCAATAAGTGAGTATCTTACCGATTCTAAGCCATTTTTTGTCGAAAATTTCCCGAAGCCAATAAAAAAGGCCAGCGCAATGCGCTGGCCTTTGGAAAGTTATCACTAATTAGTGGCGTTGACCGTCTGGTGGAATGGGCTGCCCGTTCCCCTGATGGTTGTCATTACCGCCCTGGTACCCATTATTATCATGATGCGGGTCACCATGTTGCTGCTGATGATGAGGCGGCTGTTCATGGGCATGATCGTAATATTGTTTTGGTGGCGGTGATGGCTGCCAGCGGTCACCGCGCCAGTACATACCATGGTTATTGCGATCGCCTACGTGATGCCCCTGATGTTCATGCCACCACTGCGGTGGCCGCCAGTCGTAACCATCCCAATAGTATCCGCGCTGATCTTGATCTCCGAGATGAACCGACACGCCAGGTACGTTGACGTCTACCGTCACACCTGCCTGTGCGACGACAGGCAATGCCAGTACACAACAAAGCAGTAATAGAGATTTTTTCACAGTATTCACCTTATTTATTTCATTTACCTGTTCTTAGGGAAATTTATAACAAGCAGAAATAAGGCTGACCATGAGACAAAAGGAGTTTTTCGGTTAACTTTCTTACGACTTACAAAAAAAATACAAACATTTCCCCGCTGAAATATAACAGCAGAGGAATGCGGGAAAACCATTCAAATCTTATATTGCTCTTAACATATCTTAACGCTAGCCTGACAACAGCCTGATGCCATTCTATTTATACTGAATGTGTTTAATCAAACAAAGGATATATATATGCGTCGTATCATCGCTTTCTTAGGTGTTGCTCTGGTTATCGTCAGCCTCAGTGGTTGTATCTTCCCAGGCCCGTACGGCCATGGCGGTTATCATGATGGTGGTCATCCGCACTACTGGCATTGATAGTTAATTATTTAATTCGTTTATTCGGTTTTCTCTGACTGGCATCAGAAAAATATACCGCACTGAATTACATTTCAAATAAGGGGCTTCGACCCCTTATTTTATTGACACACGACAAACCAAGATAATAACTTACCACTCCACCTCGACTTAATTTAATCTATCAGATTAATCCTGAACACCCAATCACCTTAACACTATCTTTTCACTTTATGTGCGTATTATTGATGTCTGTCTTATTTATGGTGAAATGATGGAGAAGGCTCAGGAAAGTGGGTAAAAAAAAGGCCGCTTTCGCGACCTTTTTGCTCAACTCACTTATTCTTTAGGAGTAGCATTCTCAACCCGGCTTTTCAACTTCTGCCCCGGACGGAAAGTCACCACACGGCGCGCCGTGATAGGAATATCTTCGCCGGTTTTCGGGTTACGTCCCGGACGTTGGTTTTTGTCACGCAGGTCAAAATTGCCAAAACCAGACAATTTAACTTGTTCGCCATTCTCCAAAGCGCGACGCACTTCTTCGAAGAACAGTTCGACCAGGTCTTTGGCATCCCGTTTGCTAAGCCCAAGCTTCTCAAACAGGTGTTCTGACATTTCAGCTTTAGTAAGCGCCATAGGTTCAATCCCTCAAGGATGCTTGGAATCGCTGCTTTAGAGCCTCTACACATTTTGCAACGGTAGCGGCGATCTCTTCTTCTTCCAGTGTACGAGCGGTATCCTGCAATACCAGACTGATAGCCAGGCTTTTATACCCCTCTGCCACGCCCTTCCCACGATACACGTCAAATAAGTTTACGCCAACTACCTGATTTGCGCCAACTTTCTTACACTCTACCAAAATATCTTCTGCGGGGACATTTTCAGCAACCACAACAGCGATATCACGACGGTTTGCCGGGAAGCGCGAAATGGCTTTCGCATCAGGCAGCACGCGGTCTGCGACCTTATTCCACAGTAATTCAAACACCACTGTACGACCGTTAAGGTCAAGCTTACGTTCCAGCTCAGGATGGACTACACCAATGAAACCAATACGTTCGCCGCGTAAATAAATGGCTGCACTCTGCCCAGGATGCAGCGCAGGATTCGTTTCGGTTTTGAACTGGATATCATCTAATTTGCCGGTAAGCTCAAGAATCGCCTCAAGATCACCTTTCAAATCGTAGTAGTCAACTGACTGGCGCGCCAGATCCCAATGTTCTTCATTTTTATTGCCGGTGATCACCGCAGACAGCATGACGTCCTGACGGATACCCAGATTCGCTTGAGTATCAGGAACAAAGCGCAGGCCGCTTTCGAAAATACGCACGCGATTCTGCTGCCGGTTCTGGTTGTAAACCGCTGATGTCAGCAAACCCGTCCATAGAGAAAGGCGCATCGCTGACATTTCAACGGAGATAGGGCTCGGTAAAATCAGCGCTTCTTCACCAGGGTGCAACAAGTTTTGAATTTTTGGGTCGACAAAACTGTAGGTGATCGCTTCCTGAAAGCCACGGTCAACCAATAGATTTTTAATACGTTTAAGCGAAAGATCGGCTTCGCGGTGTTTGGTCATTTCCAGATTGGCTTTTACTGGCACATCCGGAATGTTGTTGTAGCCATAAACGCGGGCCACTTCTTCAACCAGATCTTCTTCGATCTGCATATCAAAACGCCAGCTTGGCGCCACAGCAGTCCAATTACCGTCTTTCTGTTCAACGTTGCAGCCCAGACGCGTCAGGATATCGGTGACCTGTGCATCGTCAACATGGTGACCGATCAGACGATCTAATTTTTCACGACGCAGTGAGATAGTTGCCGCTTTTGGCAAATCCTTCTCTGAAGTCACGTCGATAATCGGACCGGCAGCACCGCCACAAATCTCCAGCAGCAGCGCCGTTGCGCGCGCCATGGCTTTGTGTTGCAAGGCAGGATCTACGCCACGTTCATAACGATGTGATGCGTCCGTGTGCAATCCTTGACGGCGCGCACGCCCGGTAATAGAAAGCGGATTAAAAAAGGCGCACTCCAGCAGCACGTCCTGAGTCTCTTCATTCACACCAGAGTGTTCACCACCGAAGATACCGGCCATCGCCAGCGCTTTTTCGTGGTCTGCAACTACCAACGTGTCATCGTTGAGCTTGGTCTTGGTGCCATCAAGTAACGTCAACGCTTCGTCTTTCTGCGCCATGCGCACCACGATACCGCCCTGAATACGATTCAGGTCAAAGGCATGCATTGGCTGGCCGAGTTCAAGCAGCACAAAATTAGTAATATCAACGACGGGGTCAATAGAACGGATACCACAGCGACGCAGTTTTTCACGCATCCACAGCGGAGTTGCCGCTTTGACATTGATGCCTTTCACTACGCGACCTAAATAACGTGGACACGCTTGTGTTGCCTGAACATCAATCGGCAAGACATCACTGATTGTGGCCGCGACTGGCGACATATCAGGCTCAGTAAGTGGCATCTGATAAAACACTGCAACGTCGCGTGCTACACCAATGATACCCAGACAGTCTGCACGGTTTGGCGTTACGCTGATTTCAATCGTGCTGTCATCAAGCTTGAGGAAATCGCGGATATCAGTTCCGACTGGCGCATCAGAAGATAATTCGATGATGCCGTCATGATCTTCAGAAATACCCAGCTCGGAAAACGAGCAAAGCATCCCTTCTGAAGGCTCGCCACGCAGCTTCGCGGCTTTGATTTTAAAATCGCCTGGCAGTACGGCGCCCACGGTCGCAACCGCGACTTTCAGGCCCAGGCGACAGTTTGGCGCACCGCAGACGATATCAAGTAGGCGTTCACCGCCTACGTTCACCTTGGTGACCCGCAGTTTGTCAGCGTTCGGATGCTGACCGCACTCAACGACTTCACCAACGACGACGCCGTGGAAAGCACCGGCAACAGGCTCTACGCCGTCAACTTCCAGACCGGCCATAGTAATTTGGTCAGATAATGCTTCGCTGCTAATGGCTGGGTTTACCCATTCACGCAACCAGAGTTCACTGAATTTCATGTGATATTCCCGCCTTACTTAAACTGTTTGAGGAAACGCAGATCGTTTTCGAAGAATGCACGCAAGTCTGACACGCCGTAGCGCAGCATGGTCAGACGTTCCATTCCCATACCGAATGCGAAACCGGAGTATATTTCCGGGTCAATGCCGACGTTACGTAAGACGTTTGGGTGAACCATGCCGCAACCTAAGACTTCCAACCATTTACCATTTTTGCCCATCACATCCACTTCAGCGGAAGGCTCAGTAAACGGGAAGTAGGAAGGGCGAAACCGGATCTGCAAATCAGCTTCAAAGAAGTTGTTCAGGAAATCATGCAACGTGCCTTTCAGATTAGTGAAGCTGATGTCTTTATCAACAATCAGGCCTTCCATCTGGTGGAACATCGGCGTGTGAGTCTGGTCGTAATCGTTACGGTAAACACGGCCAGGCGCAATAATACGGATAGGCGGCTGCTGCCCTTTCATGGTACGGATCTGCACGCCAGAGGTCTGAGTACGCAGCAGGCGAGTGGCATCAAACCAGAATGTGTCGTGATCTGCACGAGCCGGATGGTGACTCGGGATATTCAGCGCATCGAAATTATGGTAGTCATCTTCGATTTCTGGACCTGTTTCCACGGTAAAACCTAATTCGCCGAAGAAAGTTTCAATGCGATCGATAGTACGGGTTACCGGATGCAACCCTCCGTTTTCAATACGACGCCCTGGCAGTGAGACGTCAATCGTCTCTTCGGCCAGACGGGCATTTAGCACGGCTGATTCCAGCGTATTTTTGCGCGCATTCAGGGCATCCTGAACCTGCGTTTTCGCTTCGTTGATCACGGCACCTGCTGCCGGGCGCTCTTCCGCTGGCAATTCACGCAGCGTCGTCATCTGAAGTGTCAGGTGGCCTTTCTTACCAAGATACTCGACACGCACGTTATCCAGCGTGGCAATATCCTGAGCACTCTCTACGGCGGCCTTGGCGTTGGCAACCAGTTCTGCGAGATGTGGCATTGCTTTCCTCTTCTTCTGGCCTGTATGGCCGGATGTGAAATAACTGTTATTAATCAGGGGCGTAATTTTGCGCTCTGGACCTTAACGAATAAAGAACAGATACAAAAAAGCCTCCACGAGGGAGGCTTAGGCGCTACTTTTCGTTTCTTCTCTTACGCGCGAAAGCCTTCCTGAATCAGGCGCTAAAGTAAAAAAAGAAACGGAAAATAGCAGCATTCATGCTTGCAGTACCTTGTTGGTTTGTTGCGAAATCGGGTAACGCTGACATCAGAGCGAAATTAAAACACTAACCCGTCTGATTATAAACAAAAAAGAGGGAGCAAGCTCCCTCTTTTTTAGCTGACTTACGCCAGTGCTGCTTTCGCTTTTTCTACCAGTGCGCTGAACGCGAACTTATCGAAAACGGCGATATCAGCCAAAATCTTACGGTCAATTTCAATAGAAGCTTTTTTCAAGCCGTTAATGAATTTGCTGTAAGACATGTCGTTCTGACGAGCTGCTGCGTTGATACGCGCGATCCACAGCTGACGGAACTGACGTTTCTTTTGACGACGGTCACGGTAAGCGTATTGACCAGCTTTGATAACAGCCTGGAATGCAACACGATATACGCGCGAACGGGCACCGTAGTAACCTTTCGCCTGCTTTAAAATTTTCTTGTGACGTGCACGTGCAATCACACCACGTTTTACGCGAGCCATATGCTCTCCTGAGTATTATTCTTGGTTAAAAAAGTGTATTTATGCGTACGGCAAACATGCGATGACAAGACCCAAATCGTTCTTGGATACCATGCCTTTAGGACGCAAATGACGTTTACGCTTAGTAGCTTTTTTGGTCAGAATATGACGCAGGTTAGCGTGCTTACGCTTGAAACCACCACTACCGGTTTTCTTAAAGCGTTTAGCGGCGCCACGTACTGTTTTGATCTTTGGCATTTTACATTCCACTTCGCATTGTTAGTAACATGAATCAGAAAGGCGAACTAACCCCACACAGCGCAAGCACTGTGCGGGACAAGTTACTTGGAAGCCTTACTGTTTCTTCTTAGGTGCGAGCACCATGATCATCTGACGACCTTCGATCTTCGTAGGGAAGGATTCGACAACGGCCAATTCAGAATCTTCACACAGGTCTTTACGGACGCGATTAAGCACTTCCATACCGATCTGCTGGTGCGCCATTTCACGCCCACGGAAACGCAGGGTGATTTTGGCTTTATCGCCATCTTCCAGAAAGCGAATCAGGTTGCGTAGTTTGACCTGATAGTCGCCATCATCGGTACCAGGTCGGAATTTGATTTCCTTAACCTGAATAACTTTTTGTTTCTTCTTCTGCTCTTTAGTCGACTTGCTCTTCTCGTAGAGGAATTTGCCGTAATCCATGATTCGACAAACTGGCGGCTCGGCATTCGGACTGATTTCTACTAAATCGACGCCCGCTTCCTCAGCTTTTTCAAGAGCTTCATTCAGACTGACAATACCAATCTGCTCGCCATCGACGCCGGTGAGGCGAACTTCTTGCGCGCGAATCTCTTTGTTAATGCGATTAGGACGCGCCGGTTGAACTCGTTTTCCGCCTTTAATACTTTATTCCTCCAGTTGATGAAGACTTCTGCTGCGGATCTCCGCGAGCAGTTTGTCAACGACTTCGCTGACGTCCATGCTTCCTAAGTCTTTTCCGCGGCGGGTACGAACGGCAACTTTGCCCGCTTCGACCTCTTTATCGCCACAAACCAACATATAAGGAACACGACGCAGCGTGTGTTCGCGAATTTTAAAGCCAATCTTCTCATTTCTCAAGTCGGCTTTAACGCGAATGCCTGCTTCTTGCAGTTTTTTAGTTAATTCTTCGACATAGGTAGCTTGTGTGTCAGTAATATTCATTACGACTACCTGAACCGGAGCAATCCATGTTGGGAAGAAGCCCGCATATTCTTCGGTAAGAATACCGATGAAGCGTTCCATTGAACCCAGAATTGCACGGTGAATCATTACTGGTACCTGACGATCATTGCTTTCGCCGATATAAGACGCGTTCAGGCGACCAGGTAATGAAAAGTCGAGTTGCACGGTACCACACTGCCACGCACGATCCAAACAATCATGCAAGGTGAATTCAATTTTCGGGCCATAGAACGCCCCTTCACCTGGCTGATATTCAAATTCAATTTTGTTTTCAGTCAGTGCGGCAGCAAGGTCATCTTCCGCGCGGGTCCACATTTCATCAGTACCAATGCGTTTTTCAGGACGGGTTGATAACTTAACCACAATCTTTTCAAAACCAAAGGTGCTGTACATGTCGTAAACCATGCGGATACAGCTATTCACTTCGTCACGCACCTGCTCTTCAGTACAGAAGATGTGAGCATCATCCTGAGTGAAACCACGTACGCGCATCAGTCCATGCAAGGCACCTGAAGGCTCATTACGGTGACAGCTACCAAATTCAGCCATGCGCAATGGCAAATCACGGTAAGACTTCAGACCCTGATTGAAAATTTGCACGTGACCCGGGCAGTTCATCGGCTTGATACAATATTCACGGTTCTCAGAAGAAGTCGTAAACATGGCTTCTTTATAGTTATCCCAGTGGCCGGTTTTTTCCCACAGTACGCGGTCCATCATGAATGGACCCTTCACTTCCTGATAGTCATAAGACTTCAGTTTCATACGCACAAAGGCTTCCAGTTCGCGGAAGATTGTCCAGCCATCGTTATGCCAGAACACCATGCCAGGTGCTTCTTCCTGCATGTGGTAGAGATCCAACTGCTTACCGATTTTACGGTGGTCACGCTTACCCGCCTCTTCCAGACGTTGCAGGTAGGAATTCAGCTGTTTTTTCTCAGCCCAAGCGGTACCGTAGATGCGTTGCAGCATTTTATTTTTGCTGTCACCACGCCAGTAAGCCCCTGACGTTTTCTGCAGTTTGAAATGATGGCAGAAACGCATGTTAGGGACATGAGGACCACGGCACATATCTACGTATTCTTCGTGATGATACAACCCTGGTTGATCATCATGACTGATGTTTTCATCCAGAATCGCCACTTTGTACTGCTCACCACGGCTATCAAACGTATCGCGCGCTTCCTGCCAGCTGACTTTCTTTTTAATAACGTCGTAATTTTTTTCAGCCAGTTCATGCATGCGTTTTTCAAGTAGATCAATGTCTTCCTGAGTCAGCGTGCGATCTAAGTCGACGTCGTAGTAGAAACCGTTGTCGATAACCGGACCAATGGCCATTTTGGTGTTTGACCACAATTGTTTAATTGCATGACCTAACAGATGCGCACAGGAGTGACGCAAAATTTCCAAACCGGCTTCGTCTTTTGTGGTGATGATCGCGAGTTGCGCGTCTTCGGTGATCAAATCTGTTGCGTCAACCAGTTCACCATTAACACGTCCTGCGATACAGGCTTTCGCCAGACCAGGACCGATATCAAGGGCAACATCAAGAGGTGAAACAGGAGCATCAAACGAGCGCTGGCTTCCATCGGGAAGAGTAATAACAGGCATTTTAATTCCTCATCTACAGTGGTGCCCCACACGACAGAGCACATATAGAACAATATTTGAGTGTAAATTCATTCGATTTGTTACGCTATTCAGCTTTACTTTGCCGAATATAGACACCCATGAAGCCCTGATTCCATTGCTCCAGGATGCGACGTAAAAAACGCCATCCAGTGTAGCATCCGCAAAGTGCGCTTTTCCAGCAACCTGAGTGGCTTATTGCTACTATTTTTCGTGTAATTTTCATCAGTATACAAACGTTAAAAGGACGTAATTAAATGGATAATAACTTATGACTGAAATTGGCCTCTTGTTCAAAGCGATCGGCCTGGGTTTAGTGATCCTGCTGCCGTTGGCAAATCCGCTGACCACCGTCGCCTTGTTATTAGGGTTATCAGGCAATATGACAGAACAAGAGCGTAATCGTCAGTCGATGATGGCGTCTGTTTATGTGTTCATTATCATGATGGTAACCTACTACGCCGGTCAGTTGGTGATGAATACCTTCGGTATTTCCATTCCGGGGTTACGTATTGCAGGCGGTTTGATTGTGGCCTTTATCGGTTTTCGGATGCTTTTCCCTCAGCCTCTGGCTGAAGAGAAAACGCTGGTTGAGAACAAAACGGAAGAGATGAAAAAGCAGGAGTCGCCGAATATTGCCTTCGTTCCACTGGCCATGCCAAGCACTGCGGGTCCGGGCACTATCGCCATGATCATCAGCAGTGCCTCAGCTATCAAAGATGGCGTGGATTACCCGGAATGGATTATCACTGTGGCACCGGTTTTGATCTTTCTGCTTATTGGCTTGATTCTTTGGTTATGCCTGCGCAGTTCTGGGGCTATTATGCGGTTGGTGGGGAAAAGCGGGATTGAAGCAATTTCGCGCGTGATGGGATTCTTACTGGTTTGTATGGGTGTACAGTTTGGTATTAACGGGATTTTGGAAATTATTGCGCACTATCCGTCAACGACCTGAGAGGCACGCTGACGGACAGAATGAACAATGCTTATCGCATCGCCAGATAAGCATTGTTCACTTTCCACAAGTAGCGAGGCGCTTGTGGCGCAGGGTGTTTCTGCTGCACATGTTTATAAAATTGTTCCGGCGTCATTTGGTTAATTTTCGCCACCGCATAAGTCTTGTCACTGGAGAAAGTTCTCAGCAAGGCGCCAGCACCATTGACATAGGCCACTGTCGTGGCATAACGGCGCGTCTGCGGGTCACTGATCCCTGCCAGTTGCTGCTGGAGCATACTCAAGTACGCTGTCCCTAAATCGATATTCACCGCGGGATCTTTTAATTCATACGTACTTGGCTGACCATTCCGCCCTTTCATACGGTAGGCATCACGCCCCGCCGTTGAGGCTTTCAGCTGCATTAAACCTACGGCGTTAGACTTGCTCACGACGGTAGGGTTAAATCCCGACTCAACCTGAATAATCGCTTTTACCAGTGTTTCATCAACACCATAGGTATTAGCGGCCTGGTGTATAACGCTTCCGTAAGGTCCCTGATGCATCATGGACGTGTCCTGGATAGCGGCCGGTGGATTCAGAAAGTGAGTCCGTTGTACCGGCGTTTCTTTAGCGCAACCTGCTAATAAAAGCGCGGCCATCAAATAAAGAATGTTTGGTTTCACGTTATGCCTCTCGCGACGTTGACGGAAGCCAGCATATACATCTTCTTCACACACCTGAATATATTTTTAGTCTATGATGAATAATGTTCTTCGAAACAAAGATGTTAGAAGTTAGTCGATAAGATAATTCTGGTTATATTTGCTCATTCGTTTCACTTATTCCGATTTTTTCACTTTTTATTGATGCAAACACAAAACGCCATGCGATCTGAACTGTATATATACACAGTTAACTTGAAGATGCATTTTTCAGCATCTGGAAGTTGTCATTAATTCGGCGTGGCAACGCACCAGAAAGTCCCGGTAATATTTCACTAAAAAATCGTCTTATCTCCTCCCGGA
>BHES01000002.1 GCA_003864575.1 Enterobacterales bacterium | reverse complement strand
CTTGTGAGTGCCCACACAGATTGTCTGATAAATTGTTAAAGAGCAGTGAGTTACGCGCTTTCGCTTGCTAACTCGAGGTGGCGTATATTACGCTTTCCTCATTCAGTGTCAACCGTTTATTTCATTCGGTTGCCGCTGTTTTAAATCTTTTCCGACCCGGTTACTTCGTGATGTTGTTCACGTTGTTCCCTGTCGATGGAGCGGCATTATAGGGAGCTGGGCCGGAATGGCAAGCGAATAAATACAGTTTTATTTCGTTTGCCTGTTTTTTATCCACAAAGCCTTATTTAGCGGCTTTTTTGATGAATGAAGGCAGCTCTGCAAGGCTCGCGAGCACGCCGTCTGCCAAGGCTTCACCCTCTGCAGTTACCGGCTTACCGCTTTTCACTAATATCTTATGCCCTACGCCCGCAGCTGCAGCTGCCTGCATGTCTTCGATTTTATCGCCTACCATATAAGAAGCCGCCATATCGATGTTCAGTTCCTCTTTAGCTGTGAGGAACATACCAGGCATTGGCTTGCGGCATTCACATACTTGAGTAAACGCTTCTACCGAACCTTCAGGATGATGAGGGCAGAAATAAATACCATCCAGATCTACACCGCGATCGGCCAGTGACCAATCCATCCATTCAGTTAAGCGCAGAAACTGTGCTTCAGTAAATTTACCGCGCGCGATGCCGGACTGGTTAGTGACCAGTACTAAAGCAAAGCCCATTTCCTTTAATTGCAGGCAAGCTTCTATTACACCTTCAATAAATTGGAAATCGTCGATTTCGTGGACATACCCATGATCAACATTAAGGGTACCGTCTCTATCTAGAAAAATTGCTGGAACAGTCTGTGCCACGTCTTAGCTCCTGATGGCGGGTTAATGCGGGTAGTATCGCATGTTTTAAGGTTGAGAGAGAATGCTATCCCAGTTGACTTAGACGTCTAGACGCCTTAGCATCCACGACATACTTATGGCACATGCCATAGAGCCACTTTCATTAAGTCACGGTCCCAAAGATAGAATAAGAAGAATATGATTAAACTTTCTAACATCACCAAAGTGTTCAAGCAGGGTTCGCGTTCTATCGTCGCGCTCTCGGACGTGAGTCTTCACGTCCCTGCTGGACAAATTTATGGCGTGATAGGTTCTTCCGGCGCAGGTAAAAGTACCCTAATCCGTTGTGTGAATTTACTGGAGCGTCCGACTGAAGGACAAGTCATCGTCGACGGTCAGGATTTAATGGCGTTTTCTGCCAAAGAGCTGACCCGCGCACGCCGCCAGATTGGCATGATTTTCCAACACTTTAATTTGCTTTCGTCCCGCACGGTGTTCGGCAATATTGCTTTGCCTTTAGAACTCGACAATCTTTCCAGCGGAGAGATTAAACAACGAGTTGCAGAGTTACTGAAACTTGTTGGTCTGGAAGATAAGCATGACGCCTATCCGGCCAATTTATCGGGCGGGCAAAAGCAACGCGTAGCGATCGCCCGTGCTTTAGCCAGCAATCCAAAGGTTTTACTGTGTGACGAAGCCACCAGCGCGCTGGACCCGGCAACGACCCGCTCTATTCTTGAATTGCTGAAAGACATTAACCGTCGCCTGGGGCTAACTATTTTATTGATCACTCACGAAATGGACGTCGTTAAGCGGATTTGCGATCAGGTCGCGGTGATCAGTGACGGCAAATTGATTGAGAAAGATAAAGTCAGCGAAATGTTCTCGCATCCTAAAACACCGCTGGCGCAGCAATTCATTCAATCCACATTGCATCTCGATATCCCCGATGACTATGCCGACCGCTTGATTGCTGAACCCACCCAAGGCCGCGTGCCTTTATTACGCCTGGAGTTCACCGGCCAGTCGGTGGATGCACCATTGCTGTCTGAAGTGGTTCGCCGCTTTGACATTAATAACAATATTATCAGCGCGCAGATGGATTACGCCGGTGGCGTCAAATTCGGCATTATGCTGACAGAGATGCATGGTGATGAAGCCGCCACGCAGGCAGCCATTCAGTTCCTGCATGACAATCAAGTGAAAGTAGAGGTACTCGGTTATGTCTGAGGCAATGATGTGGTTAATGGGCCGGGGCATCTGGGAAACCGTAATAATGACGCTGACTTCTGGCTTCTTCGGCTTTGTGCTGGGTTTACCGTTCGGCGTGCTTCTGTATGTCACCCGACCGGGCCAGATTGCTGAAAATAAAAATGTTTACCGCGTGATGTCAGCGGTCGTGAATATTTTCCGTTCTATTCCGTTCATTATCTTGCTGGTATGGATGATTCCGTTCACCCGCATGATTGTCGGTACCTCTATTGGTTTACAGGCCGCCATTGTTCCTTTAACCGTTGGTGCAGCTCCTTTTATCGCCCGCATGGTTGAGAACGCGCTGTTGGAAATTCCAAGTGGCCTGGTAGAGTCAGCACGCGCAATGGGGGCAACGCCGATGCAAATTATCCGTAAGGTACTGTTGCCTGAGGCTTTACCGGGACTCGTCAATGCCGCGACGATCACGCTGATCACGCTGGTAGGCTACTCGGCTATGGGCGGTGCAGTCGGCGCAGGTGGTTTGGGTCAGATCGGTTATCAGTATGGTTATATCGGTTATGACGCCACAGTCATGAATACTGTATTAGTCTTGTTAGTGGTTCTGGTTTACCTGATTCAATTCTGTGGAGACCGCATCGTCAAAGCGGTAACCCATAAGTAAGGCAATAACGGCTGTACCTTAAACATTGCGATTAATTTATCTCCGCTTATAGAGGAAAGGATATGTCTACTAAATTTAAGTCCATCGCGGTTGTCGGCGCGCTTCTGGGAACGCTGGCTCTGGTGGGATGCGGTCCTAAAGAACAAGATCCAAATCATATTAAAGTGGGTGTGATCGTCGGTTCTGAACAGCAGGTTGCTGAAGTTGCACAGAAAGTCGCTAAAGAGAAATATGGTCTGGATGTTGAACTGGTAACTTTCAACGACTACGTTCTGCCTAACGAAGCACTGAGCAAAGGCGATATCGACCTTAACGCTTTCCAACACAAACCTTACCTGGATCAACAGATTAAAGATCGCGGTTACAAACTGGTTGCCGTGGGCAACACGTTTGTCTACCCAATCGCGGGTTACTCCAAGAAAATCAAATCGACTGATGAGCTGAAAGAAGGTGATCAAATTGCGCTGCCGAATGACCCAACTAATCTGGGACGCTCTTTGCTGCTGCTGCAAAAACAAGGTTTGATCAAACTGAAAGATGGTGTTGGCCTGCTGCCAACTGTTCTTGATGTGACCGAGAACCCTAAAAACCTGAAGCTGGTTGAACTGGAAGCGCCGCAATTGCCACGTTCATTGGATGACAACAAAATCGCACTGGCGGTGATCAACACCACTTATGCAAGCCAAATTGGTCTGACTCCAGAGAAAGACGGCATCTTCGTGGAAGACAAAGATTCACCTTATGTGAACCTGCTGGTCGCACGTGAAGACAATAAAGATGCTGAGAATGTTAAGAAATTCGTTCAGGCGTACCAGTCTGACGAAGTGAATGCCGCAGCGAATAAAATCTTCAACGGCGGTGCAGTGAAAGGCTGGTAAGTCTCCTCACGTTATAAAAATAACAAGGCGGGCTTATGCCCGCCTTGTTATTTTCTCAATACCTTGCTTCAATAACGCCACATTCTTTCCCCTAACATAGTAAAAAGCAGAGGATATACCATGCGTGCTTTACCTCTCTGTTTGTTAGCTCTCTTGCTAGCTGGATGTTCCGCGAATCAAAAAACGCAGCCACCCACTCCTGAACAGCCAACTCCGGTAGAAATTAAACCTGTAAAACCGAAACCAGCCCCTGTTCGTCCGGCACCGGTTAAGCTGTACAAAGATGCTGAAGCGCTGGTAGGAACTCCGTTCCGCGACCTGGGTGAAGTATCGGGTGAATCCTGTCAGGCAGACACACAAGATGCTCCACCAAGTCTGGCAACGGCCCGCAAAAGAATGTTGACGCGTGCGTCTTACATGAAAGCAAACGCCGTATTGTTACATCAGTGTCAAATCCTCAGTGGCGTTCCTGGTTGCCATCAACAAGCCGTTTGTCAGGGCTCGGCGCTGAACGTTACCTTTAAATGAACTCATTTTCCTTCGCTCAAATAGGGACAATCCACTCCCCCTATAAAGAGAAGTTTGCTGTCCCCCGTCAGCCCGGCTTGATTGAAGACGGAGGGGGAGAGCTGCATCTGCACTCCCCTTACAATCAGCCTGAAGCGGTGCGCGGCCTCGAAGAGTTCAGCCATCTCTGGGTAATGTTCATTTTCCACCAGACTATGGATGGCGGCTGGCGCCCTACTGTCCGGCCTCCTCGGCTGGGTGGCAATACCCGTACCGGCGTATTTGCAACCCGCTCGACCTTCAGGCCGAATCCACTGGGTATGTCGTTGATCGAACTGAAGGGGATTCGTTGTCAGGGCCAGAGCGTTATTTTGGAGTTAGGCAGTCTCGATCTGGTCGATGGCACGCCGGTTGTGGACATCAAACCTTATCTGCCGTTTGCCGAAAGTCATCCCGAAGCCCGGGCAGGCTTTGCGCAATCAGCCCCTCCGGCAGATATGACCGTGGAATTTACCCCTTACGCCGAGCAGCAATTGGTGGCAAATTTCTCCAGGCACCCCAACTTGCGCCGTTTTATTACGCAGGTTTTAGGCCAGGATCCTCGCCCCGCCTACCGTAAAGGTGAGGAATTAGAACGTGATTACGCGGTAAACCTGTTGGAATTCAATGTTCGCTGGCGCGTTGTGGGCGAGCAAAATCAGGTCTTATCCCTCGACAAAAACTAATTTTCCATCCCTTCTCTTTTGACAGCCCTCAGTCGCTGGTAAACTAAGAAACTTTTCACGTTTTGGCTGCCCGATGGCAGCCCGATTGCAATTAGCAGTGCTAACGGAATCAACACAACATGCGTACAACTCAATATCTGCTCTCCACACTGAAAGAGACGCCAGCCGACGCCGAAGTGATCAGCCATCAGCTGATGCTGCGCGCCGGAATGATCCGCAAACTGGCATCAGGCCTGTATACCTGGCTGCCGACCGGTTTGCGCGTACTGCGTAAAGTCGAAAACATCGTGCGCGAAGAGATGAATAACGCCTGCGCTATCGAAGTCTCCATGCCGGTGGTTCAACCCGCAGACTTATGGCAGGAAAGCGGTCGCTGGGAGCAGTATGGTCCGGAATTGCTGCGTTTTGTTGATCGCAGCGATCGCGCATTTGTACTTGGCCCGACGCATGAAGAAGTGATCACTGACCTGATCCGTGGCGAAATCAGCTCCTACAAACAGTTGCCACTGAATTTCTTCCAGATCCAGACCAAATTCCGCGATGAAGTTCGTCCGCGTTTTGGCGTGATGCGTTCGCGTGAATTCATCATGAAAGATGCCTATTCGTTCCATACCACGCAGGAATCCTTGCAGGAAACCTACGACGCCATGTATGCGGCTTATAGCAAGATCTTCAATCGTATGGGCCTCGATTTCCGCGCAGTTGATGCAGATACCGGCTCCATTGGCGGCAGCGCATCACATGAATTCCAGGTATTAGCCTCAAGTGGTGAAGATGACATCATCTTCTCCACCGGCTCTGACTACGCAGCAAATATTGAACTGGCCGAAGCGGTAGCCCCTGCGGCACCACGTGCGGCAGCGACGGAAGAATTGCGCCAGGTCGCAACGCCAAATGCCAAAACCATCGCCGAACTGGTCGAGCAATTCCAGGTTCCTGTGGCGAAAACGGTTAAAACACTGATGGTTCACGCCACCGAAGAGAGCGGTCATCAACTGGTGGCTTTGCTGGTACGTGGCGATCATGAGCTGAATGAAGTGAAAGCCGAGAAGCTGCAACACGTCGCGTCTCCGCTGACCTTCGCAACAGAAGCCGAAATTCGCGCCATCGTCAATGCAGGCCCTGGTTCATTGGGTCCGGTTAATTTGCCAATGCCAATCGTGGCTGACCGCTCCGTCGCCGTGATGAGTGATTTCAGCGCCGGCGCCAACATCGACGGTCAGCACTATTTCGGTATCAACTGGGAACGCGATCTGCCGCTGCCACAGATTGCTGACATTCGTAACGTGGTTGAAGGCGATATCAGCCCAGATGGCCAGGGTACTTTGCTCATCAAGCGTGGTATCGAAGTCGGTCATATCTTCCAGCTGGGCACCAAGTATTCAGAAGCGATGAATGCCACCGTGCAAGGCGAAGATGGGCGCAATCAGGTTATGACGATGGGTTGTTACGGCATCGGCGTGAGCCGTGTGGTCGCAGCTGCGATTGAACAAAATCATGATGACCGCGGTATTATCTGGCCAGATGCGATTGCTCCTTTCCAGGTCGCTATCCTTCCAATGAACATGCACAAGTCATTCCGTGTTAAAGACGTCGCCGAAGCGCTTTATCAGACCCTGCGAGAGAAAGGCATCGATGTGATCCTCGACGATCGTAAAGAGCGCCCGGGTGTGATGTTTGCGGATATGGAGCTGATCGGTGTGCCGCATCAGGTGGTGATCGGCGATCGCAACCTGGATGCACAAGAGCTGGAATACAAAAACCGTCGTACCGGTGAAAAGCTGATGATCAAACAAAGCGATATTATTGAACATCTGCTGAGCCAGATCCCGCGTTGATCTCCGTGTTCTGACGCTGGCCCAATAAAAAACGCCCGTTTAATCGCGGGCGTTTTTTTTACGTCTGAAAATGGCATTAGTCCATTATGGACAAGCCTTGCTGGCATCAAATTTCACGTTGCTGTCTGCCACCAGCGATTTTTGGTTATACCCTTCGCCCGCTGATGACTCAACGGTGAAATGACCATCCATTGAGACAAACACCAGCTCCTGCGGCTTTTTACGCGCGGCAAGATAGCCCTGCTCCAGGGTTTTATTCCCTGACAACGGGAAGACTTTCCCGGTTGCACAATCCGTGAAAGAGGCCAGATTAGCGCTGTATTGCACCATGCCGGAGAATGTCATTGGGGTCTTCGGCATATCCTGTTCTGTCGGTTTCAGCACATAATTAAATTGCGAAACAATGGGAGCACCCGTGGTATCCAGCATCGCTAAATTATCGCCCTGCGGATGGAAATAACGTTTCTCGCCTTTGCTATCAGTGAGCACTAATTTATCGGCTGTTCTGGCCCAGCTACCGTAACTGGCGAAAGTCAGGTCGCCGTCTTTGGCTCCCAGATAGCTTTCCTGCAAGACATAAGTCCCATCCTGCTGCAGGAAGAGCGACGTGTCTATTCCACTGCAATCCGCACAAGGGATCACACCACTAAAACTTTGCTGCATGGCCTGTAGCGGCGCTTCACGATTCATCGCAGACGTATGGCAACCGAACAGTGACAGTGCGCCGAGCGCCAGTACCGCAGTTATCATTACTTTTTTCACAGTCTCTTCCCTCTGCGTTTTGTCTCTTCGTGGCAACAGACATTTTCCACTGCCACAGTTCAGCTTATTAAGACTCGCGGATCTTACCGCGCAATGCCTTCGTCGCCCCTTTTCGGACTTTCCCTTCAACGCGGCGAATTTTCGACCCTTTGGTCGGTTTCGTCGCACGACGCGGCTTTTCCACCACCATCGCCTGAGCAATCAGGCTGCTTAGACGCGCGAGAGCCGCTTCGCGATTTTGCTCCTGACTGCGATACTCCTGAGCCTTAATGACCACCAGCCCATCCGCTGTTATCGAATGGTGGTTAAAGGCCAGCAAACGCTCTTTGTAATAATCAGGCAGGCTGGAGGCTTTAATGTCAAAGCGCAAATGAATGGCCGTCGAGGTTTTATTGACGTTCTGACCACCCGCGCCCTGCGCACGGATAGCCGTTAATTCAATTTCATTGTCAGGAAGCTCGAGTTTACCGGAAAGGATTAACACACTTATTGTCCCGCTTCTTTCCCATCAGACTCTTTCCATTCAGAAAATTGAATTTCCAAATTATTCTGAGCATCAGAAAGCCAAATAGTTCCATCCTGCAGAGTGGCCTGCAAAATCATATTACGGTTAGCAAAGGCAGTGAGCTGAGCCAGTAACTCATCGTCAATAAAACGTACCGTCAGATTACCGAAACTGTTGGCTTTGCTTTGAACCGACGGCCACCAGACTTTTGCCGCCCGCTCACTGTAGACATACAACACCACATGGCGTGATTGATTACAGGCTTTCTTCAGACGCTTTTCGTCCGGCAGCCCTAGTTCCACCCATAATTCAATGCCACCATGATCGTTTTTACGCCAGATTTCAGGTTCATCTTCTGCACTTAACCCACGGGTAAAGCTCAGGCGCTCATCGGCATGGCAAATCCAGGCCAGTAAACGCAGCATCATGCGTTGCTCGGTTTCTGAAGGGTGCTGCGCCAGCGTCAGGTTGGCATCGTAGTAAAAATTGCGGTCCATATCTGCAATATTGATTGCCGCTTTGTAGATCGTCGCTTTTAACGCCATGTGAAACCTCTTGATAATAGACGCACAGTGTACTTGAAAGCGGGGTCGGGCGGCCAGTTTAACGCCGCCACCGGACGGATTAACTCCCTCTGCGCCAACGAGAAACCTGTATCAGCTCGCTAATAACTAGACCTTGCCTGTGCTATAGTCGTTTAATACTGAGAGTTTATCTTTCTGGGCTTTCAATACGATAATTACCCCAGCGGGATATGCTTTTAAGGAGAACCTATGCAACAGTACTGTGAATCTGTACGTCGTAAATATGCGGAGATTGCCAGCGGTGATCTCGGCTATGTGCCCGATGCACTGGGCTGTGTGTTGAAAGCATTGGACGATGTAGCGGCAAATGCCGAACTTCCGTCTTCCATCCGGGAACAAGCGGCTTATGCTGCTGCTAACTTATTGGTGAGCGATTATGTCGATGAATGATGAGTACCAACCCATCAATTGTGATGACTACGATAATCTTGAGCTCGCCTGCGATAATGATGTGGTTTTGACGTTAACGTTGCGTAGCGGAGAAATCGTTGAAGGGAAAGCCTGCGAGCTGTTAATGCGCAAAAAGGTCGAATATTTAGTCGTCGAAATCAATGGCGAAAAACGTGACCTGCGCCTCGACCATATTGAAAGTTATAAACATCCTCAACACGGTACCGTGGTTGTCAGTATCGAATAATATCAGACAACCGGCAGTATCTATACGACGGGCAATCTCAGGATTGCCCGTTTGCATTTGTGCAGGAGGTCATCTTGCGAGCAGATTACTTCAGCAGCGTCAGGCTGGCGTAATAAGCGGCCAAATCACTGATGTCTTCATCGGACAGTGAAGACGTAAATGCCTGCATCACTCCCGCCTGCCCGGCACTGCGTTCACCTTTTTTATAGGCATGCATCGCCAATGCCAGATACGCCTCGTTTTGTCCTGCAAGATTCGGATAAAGGGGATTAGCCGCCTTGCCGCTTGCTCCGTGACAGGCCACGCAGCTTGCTGCTTTTGACTGCCCCTGGGCGATATTTCCTTCTGCCAGAACCGGCGCACAAACCATACCCAACAATAAAGCTACACTCACGCCAACACGCATTGCTGCTCCTGAGACGGAATAATTCGTCTTAACATTCACCATTAACGCTCTTTTTATCCGCCGAAGCGCGCCAAACAATCTGCCATTGCGGTGCACCGGCGTCAGCCAATGCCTGACGAGTGATAAATAACCCCGGCGCCGCTATCAACTGCTCATTGTAATAAATCAGTGGCGTACGGTCACGCTGCCACGGCGGGACATTCAGTTCCTGCCACAATTTTTTAATCTGTCTGGCATGCTGACGCCCGGCTTTCTCGATCATGCCTTTGGCCTCAAACCGCACGGTGACACGCTCATCATCGTGGGGAAGACGAATAGTATCGGCATTTTGTAACGATGTTTCGCTAATCTGAAGGTTGCCGAGACCATCGGGAAGCACCAACGTTGAGCGGGTATCCCATGCCAAAACGATGTGCCGCAATGACGCCATCGGCGGCAAAACATACAGGCGTTGCCGGAAACGACGCACGCTCAGGTGATTGAGCCGCAACTGAGGTGTGGCGTCTTCACGACTCAGGGCAACCTCGTCCCAGAGACGTTGCAACTGGTCGCGGGACGGCATTCGCACGCACTGATCCGCCAGCCATCGACGCAAGAGAGCCTGGCGGCGCTGCACAGACATTGACACCATTGGAGTGATATTCAGGCTGCCCTCGCCGTCGGTCAGCGTTTGCAGAGCTTCACTCAGCAATTCATCCAGCAGCGTTTCCTGCTCCGCACAGAGCGCAGCGCTACGGGAAACAGCCTGCGGGAAATGCGGCCAGCGCTCATAAAGCGCCGGTAACACGTTTAACCTCAGGAAATTACGGTCAAAGCGCGGGTTCTGATTACTGTCATCCTCAATCCATTGTAGCCCTGAGCGGATCGCGAACTGTTCCAACTGCTGACGGGAAAGGGACAGAAAAGGCCGCTGCAACCGATAACCCTTTCGCTGCAAATATGTCGCCATCGCAGAAAGCCCCGCCGGGCCGCTTCCCCGCTTCAGCGCCAGCAGAAACGTTTCGCACTGATCATCAAGATGTTGAGCGGTAAGAAGCGTCTCACCGCAGGCCAGATGATCAGCAAAGGCCTGATATCTTGCCGTTCTGGCTGCCGCCTCGATCCCCTCTTGTCTGGCATCGAGAGAGACATAAACCACCTGCAACGGCACCTGTAACTGCTGGCAAAAAGCCTGTGCATGCGTTACCCATTGGTCGGCAAACTCACTCAGACCATGATGGACATGAATAGCCCGCAGGGAAAGGTCGGGGGATGACGCTGTGCGCAACTGAACAAGCGCCGCTAACAGCACGGTGGAGTCCAGCCCGCCGCTGAAGGCGACGCAAAGTTGTCGCTCGTCGCCGATGTGTGAGGCGAGATGAGTGAGCACGTTGTTTTCAGAAAGAGCTTTCGTCATGGTGGCTTACCCCATTTCGTAAAGTTCTAATGGCAACCCATCGGGATCGCTGAAGAAGGTGAAACGTCTTTCGGTATAGGGGTCAATCCGTACCGGCTCGCACGACACACCGGCGTTGCTCAACCCGGTGATCGCCAAATCTATATCCTCAACGCTGAAGGCCAGATGACGCAGGCCACAGGCTTCAGGCCGGCTGACGCGCGCCGGTGGGTTCGGGAAACTGAATAGCTCCAGTGTGTATTCCCCGTTCAGGGCTAGATCGGCCTTCCATGAATCACGCTCTTCCCGATAAAACTCATCCATCAGAGTGAACCCCAGCACATCGCAATAGAAGGTTTTGCTGCGCACGTAGTCTGAAGCGACAACCGCGATATGATGGACCTGACGTAAGTTAAGCATAAGAAAATCCTGTTAATTTTGATAAGACAGTTAATCCTGACATGCATGAGTCCAACGTCAGCCCCTCAGGTTTAGGCATTTATTCGGCAGGCAATTTGAGTACTTTGACTAAGTAACGCCCATCTTCCGTCAGTTTGGCACCATGGATATCGGTTTCAAAACCCGGATAGTGTTCGCCAATCGAGCAGAGCATGAGCAGGAAGTCGAGCACCGCGCGGCTTTCCTGCGTGATCATCTCACCAGGCATCACCACCGGCACGCCCGGTGGATAAGGCAGGATCATATTCGCAGCCACCTTACCAATCAGGCCGTCAATTTCGCACTCTTCGATGTGGCCACGTACCTGATGCTGGAACATATCGTAAGGCGTGATGATCATTTCAGGCAGCACATCAAACGCGCGGACCATCAAACTCGGTAAATCATGTTTACGGATCAGCTTATGAATGCCCTGAGCCAGATCCTGGATACGCATGTTCCGGTAAAAATCCGGATCCTCGGCATACAGATCCGGCAGCATATTCTTCACGCGTAAATTGAGATCATAGGCACGTTTGAAGTCCGTCAGCCCACGTATCAGACTCATGGATTTGGTTTTATCGATGCCGATACTAAAGAGGAACAGCAGATTATAGGGCCCGGTTTTCTCAACCACTACGCCACGTTCATCAAGGAATTTCGCCACCAGCGCAGCCGGGATCCCCTCTTCAGCCAACTGCCCTTGTTCGTCCATTCCCGGCGTTAGAATAGTGACTTTGATAGGGTCCAGATACATGTGGTCAGCATCTGCATTGGCAAAACCATGCCAGTTTTGGTCCGGATTCAGCGGCCAGCACTCGGCATCGTCGATCTCTTCTGGCTGCCAGATATCGTAGAACCAGCCTTCCGTCGCCTCACGCAACCGCTGAATCTCTTTCCGAAAATGCAGTGCGCGTTCAACGGAACGGTTGATCAGGCGACGGCCCGGGTTCCCGCGCAACATGGCCGCCGCGGTTTCCGCAGATGCCACAATACCGTAGTTAGGTGAGGTGGTGGTGTGCATCATATAAGCCTCATTAAAGGTGCTTTCGTCGTACTCACCTTTAATGTGGATCATCGAAGCTTGTGAAAATGCCGCCAGTAATTTATGGGTAGACTGCGTTTCATAAATCACTTTCCCTTCTACACGTTCGCCACTCATGCCACTTTTGCCTGCATAGATAGGGTGGAAATTGGTATATGGCACCCAGGCTGAGTCAAAGTGGATGGAAGGGACATCCAGCGTTTTCTTGATGTAGTCGGTGTTGTAGAGCAGGCCGTCATAAGTCGAATTGGTGATCACCGCGTGCACCGGCCAGGTGGCGTTTTGCGTTTGGGCAACTTTTGCCTCAATGCTTTCGCGGGTAAATTCGTGCTGCGGAATACCGCCCAAAATACCGTAAGCGTTACGATTCGGGCGCAGGTAAATAGGCACCACGTTGGTCATCATCATCAGATGCGCCAGTGATTTATGGCAGTTACGATCAATCAACACCGTACTTCCGGCCGGTGCCGCATACATGCCCACAATTTTGTTGGCAGTCGAGGTACCGTTGGTGACGATATAACTCTGCTCGGCGCCAAAAGTACGGGCGATATACTCTTCCGCCTCAAGGTGTGGCCCGGTGTGATCCAACAGCGAGCCAAGCTCAGTGACCGAAATTGAGACGTCTGCCTTCAACGTTTTCGCACCGAAAAAATCGTAAAAGAGCGTGCCTACCGGACTTTTTAAGAACGCGGTTCCTGCCATATGTCCCGGCGTACAGAAGGTATATTTCCCCTCTTCCACGTAGCGAAACAGTGCTTTGGTCAGCGGCGGCGTAATGGTATCGATGTATTCATCGGTATATTGTCGGATACGTTTAGCAATATCGTCGGCCGCATTCAGGGCATATTCGAAGAAATAGAGCACCATACGCATGTCATTCACGCTGACATCAAGCGAAGAGTGGGTATTGATGAATCCGTACAACGGCAGGTATTCGTTCAGCTCGTTAATTTCGGTGCACAGCTCTTCACTGTGCTGATCCCAGTCGAAAATAGCGCCACAAATACGGGCGTTCGTTTCAATCAGCTTGAGCAGGTCGGCATTGTCGCGTGGATAAACGGTTTTAAAGCCAAGACTAGTCAGTGCCAGATCCAACTCGCGAATTGGCTCATCTTTGTAGTAGGCCCCTTGCGGGCGTATGATCGCGATAATATTCATCTGACAAATCCTTCTAATAAAAAAGGCCGTGCAAGCACGGCCTTTCAGAGTTTTTTAGTGCCGGGATAACTCAGCAGTAACCGTAAGTCATCAGACGCTGATAACGACGGTTGCGCAGTTCTTCATTGTTCAACACATCCAGATCGCTAAGATCGGCTTCCAGTTGTGCACGCAGTGAAGCCGCCATGGCAGGAACGTCACGATGCGCGCCACCCAGTGGTTCAGGGATAACCGAGTCAATCAGTTTCAGTTCTTTCAAACGAGGGGCAACGATACCCATCGCTTCAGCTGCCAGTGGGGCTTTATCAGCACTTTTCCACAGAATTGACGCACAGCCTTCTGGTGAAATCACCGAGTAGGTGCTGTATTGCAGCATGTTAACTTTGTCGCCAACACCAATCGCCAGCGCGCCACCGGAACCACCCTCACCGATCACGGTACAGATAACCGGCACGTTCAGACGGGACATTTCACGCAGATTGCGTGCGATAGCCTCAGACTGACCGCGTTCTTCAGCACCAACGCCCGGATAAGCCCCCGGTGTGTCGATGAAGGTAATGATTGGCAGCTTGAAGCGCTCAGCCATTTCCATCAAACGCAGCGCTTTGCGATAGCCTTCAGGAGCCGGCATACCGAAGTTACGGCGGATTTTTTCTTTTGTTTCACGGCCTTTCTGATGACCAATGATCATCACAGCGCGCTCGCCTAAACGAGCGATGCCGCCAACAATAGCTTTGTCATCTGCATAAGCGCGATCACCGGCCAGCTCATCAAAATCGGTAAAGATATGTTTGATGTAATCCAGGGTGTAAGGGCGACGCGGATGGCGTGCCAGTTGGGCAATCTGCCAGGCACCCAGATCAGAGAAAATCTTACGGGTCAGTTCAACGCTTTTTTCACGCAGGCGTTCAACTTCCTCGTCCAGATTAATATCCAATTTTTCGTCTTGACGGCTGACTGCAGTCAGCGAGTCAATTTTCGCTTCCAGCTCCGCAATCGGCTGTTCAAAATCAAGAAAATTCAGACTCATAGCATTCCTATTTTAGTCAAATTCCAGTTCCACCTGCTCGGTACCTACAAGTGTCCGCAGATCCAGCAACAGTTTATCGGTTGGCGTAACACGCCATGACGCACCGAATCGTAGCCGGGCACGCGCATTTTCTCTTTGGTAGTACAGATGTACTGGTATCGTCCCCGATCGATGTGGTTCCAACGATTGGCGGAGGCGGTTCAAAAGCTGGTCATCAATTTGCCTGTCAGTCAGCGAGATAGCAAGACCGCGAGCATATTTTTCACGAGCTTCACTGATGTCCATAACATCGCGGGCCATCATTTTAAGCCCGCCGCTGAAGTCATCAAAGCTGACCTGTCCTGTCGCGATAAGGATACGGTCTTTTTCCAATAAATGCTGGAATTTTTCCAAAGCCTCGGTGAACAGCATGACTTCCAGTCGCCCTGAACGGTCGTCCAGCGTACAGATACCAATGCGGTTCCCCCGCTTGGTTACCATCACTCTCGCCGCGATCACTAATCCTACGGCGATAGTCATTTTCCCCCGATCGGTCGGGTGTATATCTTTCAAACGCTGGCCACCGCCATAGCGTTCAATCTCTTTCAGATACTGGGTGATCGGATGCCCGGTCAGGTAGAGCCCGAGGGTTTCTCGTTCACCATCCAGCACCGTTTGTTCCGGCCAGCGCGTAACGTTGGCGTAAGATTTCTCAACCTGCTCAGGCGCTTCAGCCAGTACGCCGAACATATCGACCTGACCAATCGCTTCGGCTTTAGCATGTTGATCGGCGGCTTTCAGCGCATCGGGCAACGAACTCATCAGGGCAGCACGGTGTGGCCCCAAACGGTCGAATGCACCGGACATGATCAGTTTTTCGAGAATACGTTTATTCAGTTTTTTGACATCGGCACGCGCGCACAAATCAAACAGCTCTTTGAAATAGCCACCTTCGTTACGGGCTTCAATAATTGCTTCAATCGGGCCTTCGCCCACGCCTTTAATCGCGCCGATACCGTAGACGATTTCACCTTCGTCATTGACGTGGAAATGGTACAAACCGCTATTGATGTCTGGCGGCAGGATTTTAAGTCCCATGCGCCAGCATTCGTCCACCAACCCAACAACCTTCTCGGTGTTATCCATATCAGCGGTCATGACCGCCGCCATAAATTCAGCCGGATAATGCGCTTTCAGCCATAAGGTCTGATAGGAGACCAGCGCATAGGCTGCTGAGTGAGATTTGTTAAATCCATAACCGGCGAATTTTTCCACCAGATCGAAGATTTTTACCGCCAGTTCGCCGTCGATACCGCGAGATTTCGCACCATCTTCAAAGCCGCCGCGTTGCTTGGCCATTTCGACCGGGTTTTTCTTACCCATCGCACGACGCAGCATGTCCGCGCCGCCCAGCGAGTATCCGGCCAGCACCTGAGCAATCTGCATAACCTGTTCCTGATACAGGATGATGCCATACGTCGGCTCAAGCACAGGTTTCAGCGATTCGTGCTGCCACTGAATATCCGGATAGGAAAGCTCTTCGCGACCATGCTTACGGTCGATGAAGTTATCCACCATGCCAGACTGCAAAGGACCGGGGCGGAACAGTGCCACCAGGGCGATCATGTCTTCGAAGCAGTCAGGCTTCAAACGTTTGATCAAATCTTTCATGCCGCGGGATTCAAGCTGGAATACCGCGGTAGTTTCAGATCGCTGCAGCATATCGAAGCTTTTCTTGTCTTCGAGCGGAATAGCAGCGATATCAATAGGTTCGAGGCCGGTTTTAGCACGCCGGGCGTTAATCATGCCCAGCGCCCAGTCGATGATAGTCAACGTGCGCAGACCGAGGAAGTCAAACTTCACCAGCCCGGCATATTCCACGTCATTTTTATCGAACTGAGTAACCGGATGGTTGCCCTCGGCATCACAGTACAGAGGCGCGAAGTCCGTAATTTTGGTCGGCGCGATCACCACCCCACCGGCATGTTTACCGGCGTTACGGGTGACACCTTCGAGCTTGCGGGCCATATCGATCAGCGCGCGAACTTCTTCATCGGCCTCATAAATTTCCGGCAACTGAGGCTCAGCCGCGAAGGCTTTTTCCAGCGTCATACCCGGATCTGGCGGCACCAGTTTTGAAATACGGTCGACAAAACCGTAAGGATGTCCCAGTACACGGCCTACATCGCGAATTACGGCTTTTGCCGCCATCGTACCAAAAGTAATGATCTGCGAAACCGCCTCGCGGCCGTACATTTCAGCCACATGGTCAATCACCAGATCGCGTTTTTCCATGCAGAAGTCGACGTCAAAGTCGGGCATGGATACACGTTCCGGGTTGAGAAAACGTTCGAAAAGCAGGTCAAATTCCAGCGGATCGAGGTCGGTGATCTTCAGCGCATACGCCACCAGAGAACCGGCACCGGAACCACGCCCCGGCCCGACTGGCACGTCATTGTCTTTGGACCACTGGATAAACTCCATCACGATCAAAAAGTAGCCTGGGAAGCCCATCTGGTTGATCACGCCAAGTTCTAACGTAAGACGGTCGTCGTATTCAGGCCGCTTTAGTAAGCGTTGCTCGGGATCGGGGAACAGAAACTCGAGGCGCTCCTCCAATCCTTCCTTTGATTTCACTACCAGGAAATCTTCGGTGCTCATATCCCCGGTCGGGAACTGCGGCAGGAAATATTCACCAAGACGAATCGTGACGTTACAACGCTTGGCGATCTCTACGCTGTTGAGCAAGGCTTCCGGGATATCCTCAAACAGTTCGCACATCTCATCTTCGCTGCGCATATATTGCTGCGGCGTGTAATTTCGCGGACGTTTGGGATCATCGAGAGTAAAACCATCGTGGATAGCAACGCGGATTTCATGGGCATCGAAATCACCCTGCACCAGAAAACGCACGTCATTGGTGGCCACCACCGGCAAATCACGCTCGACGGCCAACGCGACAGCAGCATGGAGGTAGTTCTCTTCTTCCGGACGGCCAGTGCGGATCAATTCCAGATAATAGCGGTCAGCAAAATATTGCTGATAAAACTCCAGACACTGTTCAACCTGCGGCTGATTACCACGCATAAGGAATTTACCGACATCCCCCATTTTGGCCCCGGAAAGCAGGATCAGGCCTTCATTGAGTTCAGCAAGCCAGTCACGATCAATGATCGGCCCTGCGGCGCCATAGCCGCGCTGATAAGCCCGGGAAATGAGCAAAGTAAGATTCTGATAGCCTTGGTTGTTCATCGCCAGCACGGTCAACTGCGCCAGTTCATCACCGAGTATCTCACTTTGTACGTTGAAATCGGCGCCGATAATCGGCTTGATCCCCGCGCCGTGGGCTGAGCCGTAGAACTTCACCAGCCCGCAAAGGTTGGTAAAGTCGGTAATGCCAAGGGCTGGCATGCCGAGTGATGCCGCGCGTTTCACCAACGGACCAACCTTGGCTAACCCATCCACCATGGAGTAGTCACTGTGTACACGAAGATGAATAAAACGAGGTTCGGCCATATCCAGAGTCCAGAAATGAGTAATGAATGAACGATTGTCGGAATGACAACTACTGTGGCTGGTGCTTAATACGCGCCAGCTAAGCCAGATTCAGTGCGCGTCTGACCGGTGCAAAACTGCGCCGGTGATGCGATGTGGCACCCAGTCTCGCCAGACTTTCGAGATGAACAGGTGTTGGATAGCCTTTGTGCTGAGCAAAACCGTATTCAGGGAACTGAAGATCCAGCTCAACCATCTCACGATCGCGAGTCACTTTAGCTAAAATGGAGGCCGCACTAATTTCTGCGACTTTGCTGTCGCCTTTGACCACGGCCTGAGAGGCCATAGGCAATTTTGGGCAACGGTTGCCATCAATTAATACCATGTCGGGCGTAATACCGAGACCGGCTACTGCCCTTTGCATCGCCAGCATGGTGGCATGCAAAATATTCAACTCATCAATTTCATGAGGCTCTGCACGCCCTAAACTCCAGGCGAGGGCCTTCTCTTTAATTTCGATATATAACGCTTCGCGACGCTTTTCGCTGAGTTTTTTGGAATCTGCCAGGCCGATGATAGGTCTGGCTGGATCAAGGATCACCGCAGCGGTGACGACAGCGCCTACCAGTGGCCCACGACCGACTTCATCCACGCCCGCAATGCACAACGCCTGCGGATAAACAAAAATATCGCTCATCGTTTTGCCAGTTCCATCACGGCCTGAGCGGCCTGCTCGTCTGCATCGCAACGAATACTTTCATGCAATGCCAGGAAGGTGCTCTGCAACTCCCGGCTTTTTTCGCCACCGGCTAGCAAAGGCAATAATGCGGCAGATAATTTCTCCGGTACACATTCGGTTTGCAGCAGTTCGGTGACAATTTCGCGTCCGGCGAGCAGATTCGGCAAGGAAACATACGGCGTTTTCACCAGACGTTCCGCAATCCAATAGGTAAAAGGTTTCATACGATACCCCACCACCATTGGGCATTTCGCCAACATGCATTCCAGCGCGGCGGTGCCCGAGGCCAGCAGTGCAGCATCACTGGCTATCATCGCGTTGCGCGCCTGCCCATCAAGCAGATGCGCAGGCAAATCAGGGGCAATGTCAGCCTTAATTCGCTCGAACTGCTCACGTCGTTTTGCATTAACCAGCGGAACCACGATATGTAAATCCGGATAGGTTTGACGCAGCTGTAACGCCGTTTTAAGGAAGTCTGCACTGAGCATCTCCACTTCCGCATGACGACTGCCCGGTAATAAAGCCAGACAATGTACATCATCAGGAATGCCCAATGCGCTACGTGCTGCCTGTTTGTCAGGCTGCAATGGCATGGAGTCAGCCATTGTATGGCCGATAAAACGGCAGGGTACGTTAAATTTATCGTAAAACGCTTTTTCAAAAGGCAGAAAGGCCAACACCATATCGGTGGCTTTCCCAATTTTGAAAACACGCTTTTGCCGCCAGGCCCAGACTGAAGGGCTGACATAATGAATGGTGCGGATACCGCGCTGCTTAAGACGCCCTTCAAGGGTGATATTGAAGTCAGGCGCGTCAATACCTACGAAGACATCCGGTTTTAAGGCAGAGAATCGCTGAGTCAGGTCTTTGCGGATTTTCAACAGGCGTGGCAGACGTTCCAGAACCTCTACCACGCCCATGACAGCCAATTCTTCCATTTCGTACCAGGCTTCACATCCCTCGGCCTGCATCAATGGCCCAGCGACGCCGACAAAGCGGGCGTCAGGATGGTGTTTCTTAAGTGCGCGGATTAAACCGGCACCCAGAATATCCCCGGAGGTTTCACCGGCCACCAAGCCGATTGTCAGAAAAGACTTTTGCATTATTTACCGCTTATTCGCCGAATGAAAATTTACCGAATGGCCAGTCTGTCAGCGGATGATGCCGCGCGTAGAACGGGCAAAGAAATCACTGAAAGGTTTCACTGCCGGGAACTCTGCGGCAATTTCGGCGATTTCCGGTAAGGCTTCTTCCAGCGTTTTTCCACTACGGTACAATAGTTTGTAAGCGTTACGGATAGCATGCAGTGAAGGCTTGTCGAAACCGCGACGTTTGAGCCCTTCGATATTAATACCGAATGGCGTAGCGTGGTTGCCCTGAGCAATAACAAACGGAGGAACGTCCTGAGCAACGCCAGAACAGCCGCCAACCATCACGTGTGCACCGATGATACAGAACTGATGTACCGCGGTCATGCCACCAATGATAGCGTGATCGTCAATCTCAACATGACCACCTAACGTCGCGTTATTGGCTAAAATACAGTGATTTCCAATGGCACAATCGTGGGCAATATGTGCGTTAACCATCAAAAGGTTATCGTTGCCCACTTTGGTCAAGCCACCGCCCTGAACGGTACCACGATGAATGGTGACGCTCTCACGAATATTGTTGCGATCGCCGACTTCAACGCGTGTTGGTTCACCGGCATATTTCAGGTCTTGGTTAATTTCACCAATGGAAACGAACTGAAAAATGCGGTTGTCGCGACCAATTTTGGTCACGCCATTAAGAACAACGTGTGATTTAAGCTCAGTACCTCCACCGATTTCCACCTGGGAACCGACATAACAGAAAGGCCCGATATGAACACCGGCACCGATAACGGCACCGTCTTCAACAATAGCGCTTGGATGAATAAAGGCGGTTTTGTCTATCACGTATTAAGCCTCCCGGCGGCGGGCGCACATCATGGTTGCCTCGCAAGCAATCTCACCATCTACTTTTGCGACACCTTTGAAACGAGCAACACCGCGACGCTCTTTAATAAATTCAACTTCAAGGATCATCTGGTCACCCGGCAATACCGGACGTTTGAAACGCGCATCATCAATGGCAGCAAAATAGTACAGCTCACCGGGTTCTAATTTACCTACGCTTTTGAACGCTAAGATACCAGTGGCCTGCGCCATCGCTTCAAGAATCAACACGCCTGGGAAAATAGGCTTACCCGGGAAATGGCCCTGGAAGAACGGTTCGTTGAAAGAAACGTTTTTCACTGCGCGTAAAAACTTCCCTTTTTCGAAATCCAACACGCGGTCAACCAGCAAGAACGGATAACGGTGTGGTAGCAGATCCAATATCTCTTCAATACGCAGAGTATGAGTGTCAGTTGTCAAAATACTCTTCCTGTCTAAAACTGATGGCATCAATAACACGGCCTGCTTGATCCTCAAAGAGGTCATTAGGCAGGCCGCAAATAGAAACATGTGCCGCCGGATTTGGCACTCATAGCCAGGTTCCAGCAGCACTGTAGTCGGTAACTTAGTCTTCTTCGATTTTACGCTCGACAGCTTTTAAGCGCTTATTCATCTCATCGATATTCATTACCAACGCAGCGGTTTTACGCCACACTTTATTCGGTTGTAACGGAATACCGGAGGAGTATACCCCAGGTTCAGTGATTGGTCGCATCACCATTCCCATTCCTGTCACTACGGCCTTATCACAAATTTCCATATGACCGTTGATAACACTGGCTCCGCCTATCTGGCAGTAACGTCCAATTTTCAGACTTCCGGCCATAATAACGCCGCCTGCAACAGCAGTATTGTCTCCAATCACGACGTTGTGTGCAATCTGACATTGGTTATCGATGATGACACCGTGACCAATAATGGTATCGTCAAGCGCACCACGGTCAATCGTCGTACAGGCACCAATTTCAACGCGGTCACCAATTAAGACCGTACCGAGCTGAGGGATTTTAATCCAATTGCCACGATCGTTGGCATAACCAAAGCCATCGGCTCCGATCACGGTGCCAGACTGGATAAGGCAAGCTTCGCCAATTTCAACGTTATGATAGATAGACACATTAGCCCAAATACGGGTTCCTGCCCCTAATTTTGCATTCTTGCCAATGAAACAGCCGGCGCCGATAACCACGTTATCGCCGAGAACTACGCCAGACTCGATCACGGCGTTTGCACCTACCGAGACATTCTTCCCTAACGTTGCGCTGTCAGAAATGACCGCACTTGCGGCAATATCCTGAGCAGGGGCTGGCGTGGTGTCGAGCAACTGCGCCATTCGTGCGTAAGTCAGGTAAGGGTTTTTAACCACTAATGCCGCTGTTTGGCAAAATGGCAGATCCGCTTCCGTCAACACTACAGCCCCTGCGGCGCAGGTCGCTAACTGTTCACGGTAACGGCTGTTTGATAAAAACGTGATTTGCTCAGAGTGTGCGGAATGCATTGAAGCAATGCCGGTGATGGCGAGATCGCCATCACCGTGCAATTGTGCATCCAACTGCTGTGCGAGATCAGCCAGTCGAATTGAAGGCATGTTTATTTAACCTGTTTCAGCACATCAGCAGTGATGTCTTTATCACTGTTGGCATAAGCCACAGCGTTAGCATCGATGACAACATCGTAACCTTGTTTGCTGGCAACTGCTTTAACAGCATCCTGAATACGGCTCAGGATTTTATTACGTTCTTCAGCCTGGCGACGACGGTTATCTTGTTCAAAAGCCTGAGCTTTTGTAGAGAAATCTTCGCGTTGAGCCATCACTTCTTTTTCGAGCTTGCTGCGATCGCTGGCTTTCATCGTTGAGCCATCACGTTGCAGTTTCTGCATTTTAGTCTGCAGATCACGCTCTTGGGTTTGCAGCTGAGTTGCACGACCTTTGAACTCATTTTCCAACTGTTTTGCTACAGCATCACGTGCTGGCATTTGCTGGAAAATGCTTTGTACGTTAACAACAGCAATTTTGTCAGCAGCTTGTACGCTTGCTGAAGAAGCCATAACTAAACCGAGGCCGGCGGCATATAACCACTTTTTCACTATAAACTCCTTCCATCACCCGTTTGTGCCATCTGGCACGATAATTACACAATAAGAATGAGTTACAAAACAACAGCACGGGCTATTCACCCGTGAGTTGAGGAAGAACTCAAATCTTTGCGACTTCTGCGTAAAGACTTAAAAATGCTAACGCGTTACCACGTTTTACCGATGTTAAATTGGAACTGTTCCGCTTTATCACCGTCGTATTTCTTAATAGGTTGTGCGTAAGAGAAGACCAGTGGTCCCAGTGGAGACATCCACTGCAGCGCAATACCTGAAGAGACGCGGAAGTTGTCTGGTTTACTGTAATCAGGTACACCCGCGGCTTCGGTCTCTGCTGTGTTCTTCCATGACGTATCCCATACAGTACCACCATCAACAAACACGGAGGTACGCACAGAGTTGGCATATTTCTCACTGATGAACGGAGTCGGTACGATCAGTTCAGCACTCAAAATAGCCATGGCGTTACCGCCTACCGCATCGTCGGAATTATTAACCGGACAATTGCTGTAAGACGCTGCTCCTGCGGCGCAGTTATAGTATGCCGCCTTAGGACCGATAGTATTCGACTGGAAGCCACGCACACTGCTGGAACCACCGGCATAGAAGTTGTCGTAGAACGGCACTTCTTTACCGCCTAAGCCATCCGCATAACCTGCACGCGCACGACCCATTAGTACCCAGTTACGGCTCTCACTCAATGGCAAATAGCTGGTTGAGTCGAACGTTATCTTGTAATACTCGTTATCAGAACCTGGAACCGTCACTTTACCGTTCAGACTGGCTTTAGTACCCGACGTTGGGAAGTAACCGCGGTCGAGATTGTTATAGCCCCAACCCAGGTTAGCGAAGAAGTCATTCGCACTAAAGTCAGCGTCAGAGGTCGTATCGGTACCCACAGTCACAGGAGGATTAATTCCTACTGAGTTCAGGTATCTGAACATACTGACCTGAGGTTCCATATTGGACAGGTCGTTATGCACGTAATCCAGGCCCAGACGCAACGAATTGGTCTCGTTGATCGGGAAGCCCAGCGTTCCACCTACACCATAGCTCTTGTTGGTATAGTCTGACAGATCGGCGTTATCCGCTTTAAAGTCGTTGTAGAACACGCGACCGCCCAGACTCACACCATCAACAGTGAAGTAAGGGTCTGTGATCGTAAATTCAGCATAGGTCTGATAATCGTTTTTGGTACCACTGATACCTACAGAGTTACCCGTACCCAACCAGTTGTCCTGTTGGACACCCGCCTGGAAACTGATACCACTTTCAGTACCGTAGCCCACACCAAAGTTGAAAGTACCGGTGTTACGCTCTTTCACTTTGTATACAACGTCTACCTGATCTGGCGTGCCCGGGACGCGTTGCGTATCGACGTCAACGGTATCGAAGTAGCCCAAACGGTTAAGACGTTCTTTGCCTTTGTCTACCAGATCATTGCCTAACCAGGCACCTTCCATCTGACGCATTTCGCGGCGCAGAACACTGTCTTTACTGGTGTCATTACCTTCAAAACGTACGTGACGAACATAGTACCTGTTACCGGCATCTACGCTGACATGCAGTTTAACGGTCTTGTCAGTATCATTAATTTCAGGCTGAGTTTGAACGCGCGGATAAGCGTAACCATAACGACCCAGCATTTGCTTGATGTCGTTTTCCATCTTGGTCACTTTCGCGCCGTTATAAAGCTCACCTTTTTCAATTTTAGTCAGGCTTTCAACTTCTGCTGAGTGCCCGGCCATGCTGCCATTCACTTCAACACCGGAAAGCTTGTACTGATCGCCTTCAGTTATGTTGAGAGTGATATAGATGCCTTTCTTGTCTGGCGTCAGGCTGACCTGAGTCGAATCAATATTGAAACGTGCATAGCCGCGGTCCAGATAGAAGCTGCGCAGGGTTTCAAGGTCACCCGCCAGTTTCTGTTTCTGATATTTACGATCACCAACCACGTTCCACCAAGGAACTTCATCACGTAGCTGGAAGCGCGAAATCAATTCGTCGGTGCTGAAGGCATGGTTACCCACGATGTTGATCTGCTGAATTTTTGCAGATACACCTTCGGTAAAGACCAATTTCAGATCGACGCGGTTACGTGGTAAAGGCGTGACAACGGCTTTCACCGAAGCACTGTATTTACCCACGCTGTAATAGAAATCTTCAAGACCTTTTTCAATGCTGGTGAGTGTGGTCCGGTCCAGCGCTTCGCCAACCCGGACGCCAGAGGCTTCCAGGTTTTCTTTCAGCATGTCATCTTTCACCGATTTGTTACCGGAGAAAGTGATGCTGGCGATTGTAGGGCGCTCTTTGACCTGAACAATCAGGGTATTACCATCACGCAGGACGCGAACGTCCTCAAAGTTGCCAGTGGCAAACAATGCACGAATGGTATTACTGATGTCGTCGTCAGTGATGGTATCACCTACGCGAACCGGCATATTGAGTAACGCCGCACCGACGGCAACTCGCTGCAGGCCTTCGAAATGAATATCTTTCACTACGAAACCGTCTGCACCGTATACGGTGGCGCTGCCAAACAGCAGCGACGCTATGAGCAACTTTTTGATCGCCATCGTTGTTATGCGTTCTTCCTAACCTAATCCCCAGCCTTAAAGACGGGAGAAATCATTGAAAAGTGCAAGCCCCATTACCATCACCAGCAGTACTGCACCGATACGATAACTGAAGTTTTGAACTCGCTCGGAAACTGGCCCACCCTTTAGTTTTTCTATAGCCAGAAATACCAGGTGTCCACCATCTAACACGGGTAATGGAAAAAGGTTCACGATCCCCAGATTGACACTGATAAGTGCCAAAAACATCAGGTAATAGACTAAACCATATTCCGCCGACATTCCTGCGCCCTGTGCGATAGAGATTGGGCCACTCAGATTGTTCAGCTTTACATCACCCGTTATTAATTTGCCCAGCATGTTGACCGTCAGTTTCATCAGTTGCCAGGTTTTATCCCCAGCCTCATAAAACGCAACAAACGGCCCATACTGACGGATAATTCTGTACTCGTCAGGCAGCGGTATGATTTTCGGGACTACCCCGGCAAAGCCCTGCTCGACTCCCTTACCTACCGATCTCGTGTCCGGTATCAGCACAAGGCTGACGGGAGAACCCGCACGCTCAATATCCAGCGCGATGGATTTACCCGGGTTGTCGCGGACCTGCATGGCAAACGTGCGCCAATTTGCCAAAACTTGACCATCGACTTTAACGATCCTGTCTCCAGCTTGCAAACCTGCTTTCTGGGCAGCGGAATCCTTTTGCACTTCCGCAAGCACTGATTCTATCTGGGGACCGCGAGGAATAATACCCAATGCGACCACCGGATCCTGCTTTTCGGGGTCAAACTGCCACTGATGTAAATCCAGCGTTTTTTCAATCACCTCAGATGACCCAAACTGTGAGACACCTAAAGTCGTTTGATTGTTTCCAATCTCACCCATTAAAGACAAACGAACTGAATCCCAATCAGGCGTTTCGATACCGTCGATTGACTTAAGTTCCATACCTGGGGAAATTTTGGATTGCGCAGCAATAGACTGCGGTGTGATCTCACCGACGACAGGACGTACTGAAGGAACGCCAATAATGAAGACCAGCCAGTAGGCGAATACAGCAAAAATGAAGTTTGCGATAGGACCCGCGCTAATGATCGCAGCCCGCTGCCAGACAGACTTACTGTTAAAGGTCAGATGACGAAGTTCTGCTGGCACGGTCTCAACACGCTCATCGAGCATTTTGACATACCCGCCGAGTGGGATAATGGCAAGTACATACTCTGTGCCCTGACGGTCAGTACGTTTCCATATTGCGCGTCCAAAACCCACGGCAAAGCGCTCAACACGGACACCGCAGCGACGAGCAACCCAGAAATGGCCAAATTCGTGCACGGTGATGAGCACCCCTAATGCAACGATAAAGGCGGCCAGATTCCAGAGCATGTTCATCATATTCGCAACTATTCCTTAGAAGACGTCCCGTCTCAGACGGTCAAAACACCAACAACATTAAACACGCGAATACGGGGACTGCAGCAGTCAGGCTATCGATACGATCCAGTATCCCACCGTGACCGGGGATCAAGCTCCCGCTATCTTTTATGCCAGCTTCGCGCTTAAACATGCTTTCGGTCAGGTCACCTAGCACCGACGCAAGGGCTGCGATCACCGAACAAAGCAGCAGTGTGGCGGGTACAACATTCAGTGGTACATAGCGGCCAAAAAGCCATGATATCAGGGCTGAGGTCAGAAGACCGCCGATTAATCCTTCCCAGGTTTTGCCTGGAGACACTTTTGGCGCCAGCTTATGCTTACCGAAAAGCTTACCAAACAAATAAGCACCGGAGTCCGCTCCCCACACTAAGAGCATGACATACAGCAACCACCACGCGCCGGTGTGGTGATTCTCAGCATATCCGTACTGGCGCAGCGCCAACATACCCCAAAAAAATGGGACGATGGTCAACAAACCGAAAACTAAGCGTAATACGCGCGAATTTCGCCACAGCGAAGCCGACGCAGGATACGTCACTACCAGCAAAAATGCAGCGATCCACCATGCCAGAGAAGCCCAAAGTGCACCCGCTACCTGAGGCAAGTGAACCGACTGACGATAAGCCGGCAGACTCAACATCATTGCAGTCAGTAAAAATCCGCAAAGGATGGCCAGCCACACGCGTTGTGAACGCGATGAGAAGCCAGACAACTGCCCCCATTCCCATGCAGCCAGCATACAAACAGCCAATGTTACAATGGCAAAACCCAGCGGCGGTAATAAGAACAGCGCCGCAATAACAATCGGGATTAAGATTAAAGCAGTGATAATGCGATACTTCAGCAAAAGTTCTCCCTAGGACGCATTGGCGCCAATAGGTGTAGTCCCCCCGAAGCGACGCTCGCGTTGTGCAAAAGCATTTAGCGCATCTTCAAAGAAGTTTTCATCAAAATCAGGCCAGAGGACATCAGTAAAGTAAAGTTCAGCATAGGCAATTTGCCACAGCAGAAAATTACTGATGCGATGTTCCCCACCGGTTCTGATCACCAAATCGACGGGTGCCAGTTCGCTCATACAGACAGCGGCACTCAATGCCTCTTCCGTTATTTGTTCAGGCTGTAAAGTACCGGCTTCAACCTGACAAGCCAGCTTTTTAACACCCTGAATAATATCCCATCGCCCGCCATAATTAGCAGCGATGTTAAGCGTAAGGCCATCGTTATTTTCTGTAAGTGTTTCTGAACGACGGATCCTTTCCTGCAGACGTGAACTGAAACGACTGACATCACCTATTATCCGTAACCTGACATTATGTTTGTGCAGGCTTTTCACTTCACTGTCCAGTGCACGTACGAACAGCTCCATCAGTGCCGAAACTTCCTGGGCCGGACGGTTCCAGTTTTCACTACTAAAGGCATAAAGCGTGAGAGCATCAAACTGATGATTGGCAGCAAAACTGACGGCTTTGCGCACGGATTTCACTCCCGCTTTATGACCAAAGACCCTCATTTTCCCCTGAAGTTTCGCCCATCGACCGTTGCCGTCCATAATAATGGCGACATGGCGCGGCTTGGCGCAAAACGAGTCAGACATCTTTTGATTTTCGAGGGACATAACGCGTACTCATTTCCTTTGTCAGAACACAACGACATTCACTGACCGACCGGCGCAATTAAACGCGCAAAAAAGCCGTGTCTCCCGATCAGCCACGGCTCATCCTGACCATTTATCGAGACTTCAGATAAACACATTCAGGGATAAGCCCTGAAGACGTTGTCAGGTGGCGCAGACTATATCATTTCAATGTGATGCGAACAAATTGCCGCAAAGATAACTGCGATGTATTACAACGCAAAGGCCTGTAGCTTTTCACGGGCCACAGCCCTTGCAAGGCGATCAATTTCAAGTACCTCTTCCACTGAGTCTGGCTCTTTCGCGTCCGATTGTTCCATAACTTCGCGGTTGACGCAGGCAATATCCATAAAACTAATATGCCCGCTCAGGAACGCGGCTACTGAGACTTCATTTGCCGCATTCAGTGCTGTCGTGGTTGCTTGCCCGGTCCGGCTGGCTTCAATGGCCAGATGTAGACATGGGTAACGGCTGTAGTCCGGCTCCGCGAACGTCAGTGCACCAATACGACAGAAGTCCAGGGCTTCAACACCCGCCTCAACACGCTGCGGATAAGCCATCGCATGAGCGATTGGCGTACGCATATCCGGTGAACCCAACTGTGCCAGCACGCTGCCATCACGGTAACGCACCATGGAGTGAATGACGGATTGCGGATGAATGATCACTTCCATCTGTTCCGCGGAAGCATTAAACAACCAGCGGGCTTCAATATACTCGAGACCTTTATTCATCATTGTGGCGGAATCGACAGAAATCTTACGCCCCATTGACCAGTTGGGATGCGCACAAGCCTGATCGGGCGTCACACTGGCAAAATCGGTCAGCGGCAATTCACGGAATGGGCCACCAGAACCGGTAAGAATAATTCGTGAGACCCCATTGTCTTCCAGTGAGGCATAGCCTAATTGTTGCTGAATTCGCTCAGGCAAACTCTGGAAGATTGCGTTGTGTTCGCTGTCGATTGGCAGAAGCTGGCTGCCACTCTGACGGACAGCATCCATAAAGATGCGTCCGCAGGTGATCAGAGACTCTTTGTTGGCGAGCAGGACCTGTTTTCCGCTACGGACGGCTGCCAGCGTTGGCAACAAGCCCGCTGCACCAACAATTGCCGACATCACTTGATCGACATTTTCGAGTGCAGCAAGATCGCAAGCCGCCTGAGCGCCTGACAATACCTCAGTTTTGACTCCGCACTCTGCCAGAATAATACGCAGTGCTTTCGCGCAATCTTCATTAACCATAGAAGCAAAGCGTGGACGGAATTCAATACATTGTTGCGCCAAGACTTCAACATTGCTGCCCGCAACCAGTGCAGTGACGTTGAATGCATCAGGGTTAGCGCGGACAACTGCAAGGGTGCTGGTGCCGACAGACCCTGTCGAACCAAGAATAGTCAGTTGTTTCATGAAAATGCCCGGTAAAACGAGTGTAAATGAAGAAAGTGCATCAGTCTGAAACCTCTTTAACAGCTTGTCCATGAGATTTAACAACAGATGTCCAAAGTGGGGCTCTACTAAAAAATAAAGCGCCGCAATTGCGACGCTTGTAAGGGATCGAAGCAGGATTTAGAAATCCATTAACTCTTTTTCTTTCTCAATTAATGCGACGTCGATATCTTTGATAAAGACATCGGTCATCTTCTGAATAGTGTCTTGAGAGCTACGATCTTCATCTTCACTGATTTCTTTATCTTTCAGCAACACTTTGGTTTTATCGTTAGCATCACGGCGTACGTTACGTACAGAAACGCGCCCTTGTTCAGCTTCAGCACGAACCAATTTAATCAGATCTTTGCGGCGCTCTTCCGTTAAAGCTGGAAGTGGCACACGAATAACAGTACCCGCAGACATTGGGTTAAGACCCAAATCAGACTTCATGATCGCTTTTTCAACGGCTGCGCTGATAGTACGATCGAACACTGAGATGGCCAAAGTGCGAGAATCTTCTACCGTTACCTGAGCTAACTGACGCAGTGGTGTCGCAGAACCGTAGTAATCGACCATAATGCCGTCAAGAATACCCGGTGATGCACGCCCAGTACGAATTTTGCTGATATGGTTTTTGAAAGCTTCGACGCATTTCCCCATACGGATTTCAGCATCTTTTTTAATGTCGTTAATCACGTTAAGAACCCTTTAAAACTGGTTACCTGGCAGACCATAACTCAGTATAGTCCGTGAATACTCATGCCAGCAGAGGCTGGCGAAACTGCTGCCTGAACTTACAGGTTAAGCGAATTATCAGACGGTAGCGTTGCCGTTAGTGATCAACGTGCCTTCATTTTCACCCATCACCACGCGGCGCAGTGCGCCAGGTTTATTCATATTGAAGACGCGGATCGGCAAGTTATGGTCGCGTGCCAGTGTAAAGGCGGCCAGATCCATTACCTTCAATTCCTGCTCCAGTACTTCCTGATAAGTCAGTTCTTCGTACAGTGTCGCTTCCGGATTTTTCACCGGATCAGCAGAATAGACGCCATCCACTTTCGTGGCCTTCAGCACCACATCGGCTTCAATCTCAATACCGCGCAGGCAAGCTGCGGAATCCGTCGTAAAGAATGGATTACCCGTACCCGCAGAGAAAATCACGACTCTGTTGTGGCGCAGCAGGCTAATTGCTTCAGCCCAGCTGTAATTATCACACACGCCGTTAAGCGGAATTGCAGACATCAGGCGAGCGTTCACATAGGCACGGTGTAATGCATCCCGCATTGCCAGACCGTTCATTACCGTGGCCAGCATACCCATGTGGTCGCCCACAACGCGGTTCATCCCGGCTTGCGCCAGACCCGCACCGCGGAACAAGTTCCCGCCGCCAATGACAACGCCGACTTGAATGCCCAGTTCGACCAGCTCTTTAACTTCCTGAGCCATGCGATCCAGAACGCTCGCGTCGATACCAAAACCTTCACTGCCCTGCAGGGCTTCGCCACTGAGTTTTAGCAGGATACGCTGATAAACGGGTTTCGCATTGGTAGCCATGGTGTGTGTCCTAGAAGCAGTGTGTCGTAATGGGAGTCAATCTTTACATCATAGCGTTGTTATAAAAAGACAGCGCACAATGTTATTGGAATTTGGGACTGGATAAAATGGAACCGCCATCATGCAGCGGTTCCATTTTATAATGCATCAAATGCGAATTATGACTGTTTAGTCATCGCTGCAACTTCAGCAGCAAAGTCAGTTTCAACTTTCGCGATGCCTTCGCCCACTTCGAAGCGGATGAAGTTAATAACGTCAGCGCCGTGCTCTTTCAGAACCTGGCCAACGGTCTTGCTTGGGTCGATAACGAAAGGCTGACCTGTCAGAGAAACTTCACCGGTGAATTTCTTCATGCGGCCTTCAACCATTTTCTCTGCGATTTCTTTCGGCTTGCCAGACTGCATGGCGATGTCCAACTGAACCTGGTACTCTTTTTCTACCACTTCAGCAGACACATCTTCAGGCTTAACGAATTCAGGCTTGCTTGCTGCAACGTGCATAGCAATCTGCTTAACCAGCTCTTCATCAGCGCCTTTAGCAGAAATCAGAACGCCGATACGCGCGCCGTGCAGGTAGCTACCCAACACATCGCCTTCCAGGGAAGAGATGCGACGGATATTGATGTTCTCACCGATTTTAGCAACCAATGCAACACGCTCTTCTTCGAACTGTGTTTTCAGAACTTCAACGTCAGTGATTTTGCCAGCAAAAGCAGCGTCCAACACTTTGTCAGCAAATGCCTGGAAACCAGCATCTTTAGCAACGAAGTCGGTCTGGCAGTTAACTTCCAGAATCAAGCCGTAGTTGCCTTCAATCTTAGTTTTGATCACGCCGTCAGCAGCTACGTTGCCTGCTTTTTTAGCCGCTTTGATCGCACCAGATTTACGCATATTTTCAATCGCCAGCTCGATGTCACCATCAGCTTCTACCAGCGATTTCTTACAATCCATCATGCCAGCGCCAGTACGTTCGCGCAGTTCTTTTACCAGGGCAGCGGTAATATCAGCCATTGTATTTTCCTCGATTATCTCAGTGCAAAAAGGCTTTTTGCGGTGAGATATTTCTCGCATTTAAGATAAGCAAAGGGGGCCAATAAAGGCCCCCTAACCAACATATTTCAATACCTGGTTAATAAGGGCTCTGCTGAGCTTGCCTTATTATTCAGCTTCTACGAAGCTTTCTTCTGCCTGAACAGCCAGATCTTGCGAACGGCCTTCACGGACAGTGGCAGCAACAGCGCTCAGGTACAGATTTACTGCACGGATTGCGTCATCGTTACCAGGGATAACAAAGTCAACGCCATCCGGATCGGAGTTGGTATCAACAATGGAGAATACCGGGATACCCAGGTTGTTAGCTTCTTTGATTGCAATGTGTTCGTGATCAGCGTCGACAACGAACAGAGCATCAGGAAGACCACCCATATCCTTGATACCACCCAGGCTATTTTCCAGCTTCGCAAGCTCACGAGCACGCATCAGTGCTTCTTTCTTGGTCAGCTTTTCGAAAGTGCCGTCTTGAGACTGGATTTCCAGATCTTTCAAACGTTTGATGGACTGACGAACGGTTTTCCAGTTAGTCAGCATGCCGCCCAACCAGCGATGGTTCACGAAGAACTGGTCGCAGTTGTGTGCAGCTTCTTTTACCGCTTCGCTTGCAGCGCGTTTAGTACCAACGAACAGGATCTTTCCTTTACGGGAGGAGATCTTCTGCAACTCAGCCAGAGCTTCGTTGAACATTGGAACAGTCTTCTCAAGGTTGATGATGTGAACCTTGTTGCGTGAACCGAAGATGAATGGCTTCATTTTCGGGTTCCAGTAACGGGTCTGGTGACCGAAGTGTACACCGGCCTTGAGCATGTCGCGCATGGAAACAGTTGCCATGATAAAACCTCTAATAGTAGATGTTGGGGTTATGCCTCCACGTATCCCATAACACCGACCCTGCAGAACGAATCCCAGAGCACCCCGGTGTATGTGTCGATACGTGTGTGTTATTACTTACGATAAACAATAAGTACACATATGAGTGTTCGGCTTTAATTACACCATTCCCTTACGGTCATAGCGAATTGCCGGCGCGTTTTATACCATATTTTGCGACCGCAGAGCAACTTTTGTTAGGAAGTTTGCTGCGTGGGAAATGATAATTTGGCAGCTAATATCAGGGCTGATACCATACGTTTTAGCTAAATTATTGACGACGTTGTATACCCGAACTCATTCGAGTTGCAGGAAGGCGGCAAACGAGAGAATCCCAATGAGCTTACGCCGGTAAGTGATTTGGGTGAGCAAGAGCAGCCAACACATCTGTAGCGTGAAGGATGACCGGTATAGTAGAAATAAAGGCGTCGAAACAGGATACCCGCAGGATCACTCATGGCAATTTCAATCAAAACACCTCAAGACATCGAAAAAATGCGCGTCGCTGGCCGACTGGCCGCCGAAGTACTGGAAATCATTGAGCCTCACGTCAAACCAGGCGTAAGCACCGGTGAACTGGACCGCATCTGCGCTGATCATATTAATAATAAACAGCAGGCGATTTCAGCGTGTCTGGACTATCACGGTTTTCCAAAATCAGTTTGTATCTCTGTAAATGAAGTCGTGTGTCACGGCATTCCAAGCGAAGATAAAATCCTCAAAGACGGGGACATCGTGAACATCGACGTCACCGTCATTAAAGATGGCTTCCACGGCGATACCTCCAAGATGTTCATTGCAGGTAAACCGACCATTCTGGGTGAGCGCCTGTGTCGCATCACGCAGGAGAGTCTCTACCTGGCACTGAAAATGGTGAAACCAGGTATTCGTCTGCGCACGCTGGGCAAAGAGATCCAAAAATTTGTCGAAGCTGAAAACTTCTCTGTAGTCCGCGAATACTGCGGCCATGGTATTGGCGAAGTCTTCCACGAAGAGCCTCAGGTTCTGCACTACGACGCAGATGATGGCGGTGTTGTGCTGCAAGCCGGTATGGCTTTCACCATCGAACCTATGGTCAATGCAGGCGATTATCGCATCCGTACCATGAAAGATGGGTGGACTGTAAAAACTAAAGATCGCAGCTTGTCGGCTCAGTACGAGCATACTATTGTGGTAACCGATAACGGTTGTGAAATTATGACGCTGCGTAAGGATGACACCATCCCCAATATTATTACGCACGACCAGCAGTAACCCGCTCTTCCACAGGGGTGAATCTGGTGATCAAGCCGGCGAAAGCCGGCTTTTTTGTCTCTTACTGTAGGAATGAGCGGCGCACCTATGATTGAACATTTCCCCTCTGAAAAGAGTCTGCAACCTCAGTTAGCGCCGGAGATTCATCAGGCGTTCCCACCGCAGCCCGCTTCTCCGTTCACTTACCCTGACGACGATCTCAACCGTCAGAGTCTCAAACAGCACATGGAACAATTTCAGCTCTGGCTGGCCGATGCCTTTAATGCGGGGCAGCGTGCCGAAGATCTGGTCGATGCACGCTCGTTATTTATAGACCGTCTGTTGCAGAGGCTGTGGACCTTTTACGGATTCGACGATATTGCGGAAACCGCCATGGTGGCCGTGGGCGGCTATGGCCGTGGTGAATTGCACCCGCTTTCCGATATCGACGTTCTGGTACTTAGCCAGCAGCACCTCGATGACGAACAGGCTCAGCGCATCGGCGAGCTGATCACTCTGCTGTGGGATTTAAAGCTGGAAGTCGGGCACAGCGTTCGCACTCTCGAAGAGTGTCTGCTGGAAGGCCTGGCCGATTTGACGGTCGCCACCAATTTGATTGAATCACGGTTGATCTGCGGTGACGTCGCCCTGTTCCTTAACATGCAAAAACACGTCTTCAGCGATGGTTTCTGGCCTTCTCCGACGTTCTTTCGCGCGAAGATTGATGAGCAGAACGAACGCCATCAGCGTTATCACGGCACCAGCTACAACCTCGAACCCGACATCAAAAGCAGCCCCGGCGGCCTGCGCGATATCCACACTATTTTGTGGGTAGCCCGTCGCCATTTCGGCGCCACGTCGCTTGACGAAATGGTAGCCTTTGGTTTTCTGACCAAGGCCGAGCGCAACGAGCTGATTGAGTGCCAGAGTTTCCTGTGGCGCATCCGCTTCGCGCTGCATCTGGTTCTCCCGCGTTATGACAACCGCCTGCTGTTCGACCGGCAGCTTAATGTCGCTCAACTCCTGCAATATCAGGGCGAAGGCAACGAGCCAGTTGAACGCATGATGAAAGATTTCTATCGTATGACACGCCGGGTCGGCGAGCTTAATCAGATGCTGTTACAGCTGTTTGATGAAGCCATTCTGGCGATCGGCCCGAATGAAAAGCCGCGTCCTCTGGACGAACATTTTCAGCTTCGTGGTGACCTGATCGATTTGCGTGACGAAACGCTCTTCAGCCGTCGTCCGGAAACCATCATCAGCATGTTTTACCTGATGGTGCGTCACCGCGAAATCAAAGGCATTTACTCCACAACAGTTCGCCTGCTGCGTCATGCGCGCCGCCATCTGAAAACGCCGCTGTGTATGATCCCCGAGGCGCGCGATATTTTTATGGCGATTTTACGCCACCCTGGCGCAGTCTCCCGTGCGTTGGTGCCGATGCACCGCCACAGCGTGTTATGGGCTTATATGCCGCAATGGGGGCTGATTGTCGGGCAGATGCAATTTGACCTGTTCCATGCCTATACCGTTGATGAACACACTATCCGCGTCCTGCAAAAGCTGGAAAGCTTTGCTGACGAAGCCACGCGCCCGCGACATCCGCTATGCGTCGAGCTCTATCCGCGCCTGCCGCAGCCAGAGCTGCTGCTGATGGCCGCCCTGTTCCATGATATCGCCAAGGGTCGCGGCGGGGATCACTCAATCCTCGGCGCGCAGGATGTACTGGAATTTGCCGAACTGCACGGTCTGAATTCACGCGAAACGCAGCTGGTCTCCTGGCTGGTGCGCTGTCATCTGCTGATGTCAGTGACCGCTCAGCGTCGTGATATTCAGGACCCGAATGAAATTCAACAGTTTGCCGCTGAAGTTCAGAGCGAAAACCGCCTGCGCTATCTGGTCAGCCTGACCGTTGCCGACATTTGCGCCACCAACGAGACCTTGTGGAACAGCTGGAAGCAGAGCCTGATACGCGAACTCTATTTCGCCACTGAAAAGCAGCTGCGCCGCGGAATGCAAAATACGCCCGACCTGCGCGAACGCGTCCGCCATCACCGCCTTCAGGCGCTGGCCCTGCTGCGCATGGACAATATCGACGAAGAGGCACTACACCGCATCTGGAGCCGTTGCCGTGCGGACTACTTCCTAAGACATTCACCAAATCAGCTGGCCTGGCACGCCCGTCATCTGCTCGAACATGACTCAACCAAACCGCTGGTGCTGGTCAGCCGTCAGGCCACGCGCGGCGGTACAGAGATCTTTATCTGGAGCCCGGACCGTCCCTACCTGTTTGCTACGGTCGCCGGTGAACTGGATCGCCGAAATCTGAGTATTCATGACGCGCAAATATTCACGAACCGTGACGGCATGGCGATGGATACCTTCATCGTGCTGGAGCCAGACGGCAGCCCGCTGGCGCAGGACCGCCACGAAGCGATTCGCTACGCGCTGGAACAATCGATGACTCAGCCTTACCAGCCACCACGCGCCCGCAGACCGTCGCCAAAACTACGCCATTTCAGCGTGCCGACCGAAGTCAGCTTTCTGCCAACACATACCGATCGGCGAAGTTATATGGAGTTGGTCGCGCTCGATCAGCCCGGTTTACTGGCACGCGTGGGGGAAGTATTTTCTGATTTGGGGCTGTCGCTGCATGGCGCACGTATCTCGACCATTGGCGAACGCGTGGAGGATTTATTCATTCTGGCTAACGGCGAACGCCGGGCGCTGGACAAAAAGACACGCCACGAAATACGGCGCCGCTTAACAGAGGTGCTCAACCCTAACGAAAAAATGTGATACAAAGAACACTGACTTTTTAAACATCACTATCAGGAAAGAGAACAGGATGCAGCAACTTCAAACCGTTATTGAGCAGGCCTTCGAACGCCGTGCAGAGATCACTCCGGCAAACGCTGACAGCGTAACGCGCGACGCAGTTAACCAGGTCATTAATAAGATCGACTGCGGCGAGCTGCGCGTTGCTGAGAAGATCAATGGTGAGTGGGTAACGCATCAGTGGCTGAAGAAGGCGGTACTGCTCTCTTTCAGAATCAACGACAACCAACTGATGGATGGAGCAGAAAATCGCTTCTACGACAAAGTGCCGATGAAATTCGCCGACTATGACGAAGCCCGTTTCCAGCGTGAAGGTTTCCGTGTGGTACCACCGGCAGCCGTTCGTAAAGGCGCATTCATTGCGCGTAATACCGTACTGATGCCTTCTTATGTCAACATCGGCGCTTACGTTGATGAAGGCACCATGGTTGATACCTGGGCCACAGTGGGTTCATGTGCGCAAATTGGTAAAAACGTCCACTTGTCCGGCGGCGTTGGCATCGGTGGCGTGTTAGAGCCATTACAGGCTAACCCAACGATTATCGAAGATAACTGCTTTATCGGTGCGCGTTCTGAAATTGTTGAAGGCGTGATCGTTGAAGAAGGTTCGGTGATCTCCATGGGCGTTTACATCGGCCAGAGCACCAAAATTTATGACCGTGAAACCGGTGAAGTACATTACGGCCGCGTGCCTGCTGGCTCTGTGGTGGTTTCCGGTAACCTGCCCTCTAAAGATGGCAAATATAGCCTGTACTGTGCTGTGATCGTTAAGAAAGTGGATGCCAAAACACTGGGCAAAACCGGTCTTAATGAGTTATTACGCTCCATCGACTAAAATGAATCTGGCGGGTTAATTAATCCGCCATTTTTATCACTGTAGAGCGGTAAATTGTGTCATTAATCAACGAATCTGACCGCCGTTCGGTTCATCATGATAACACTCCGTAAAAACTAAAAGGTGCCGCTATGTATGACAACCTGAAAAGCTTGGGTATTAATAATCCCGACGATATTGATCGTTATAGCCTGCGTCAGGAGGCCAATAACGACATCCTAAAAATTTACTTCCGCAAAGACAAAGGCGAATTCTTTGCTAAAAGCGTGAAATTCAAATATCCACGCCAGCGCAAAACTATCGTGGCCGATAATGCCGGTCAGGGTTATAAAGAAATTCACGAAATCAGCCCTAATCTGCGTTATATAATTGATGAATTGGATCAAATCTGTCAGCGCGATCAGGTTGAAGTGGATCTGAAACGCAAAATTCTTGATGATCTTCGTCATCTGGAATCCGTTGTGGCGAATAAAATTACCGAGATCGAATCCGATCTGGAAAAATTAACCAGCGGTCGTTAATAGTTCACAGCATTTTTCTGCGAAAGCCGAAAATAAAAAGGTCAGGGGATTAGCCTGACCTTTTTTATTTCGCCACGTACAACGTCAGATTAAGACACGCCGTTATTTCGTCTGCGACTATTTAAGCAATTGTGCCCATTTCTCAACCCAGGGCACGGCCACCGTTTCCGGCTCCGCAGTTTCCATTGCATCAATTTCCAGCAGATCGCCGATGCGCGATGCGCCCTGCTCCTGCAATAAATCATCCATCTTATGCCCCCCCCCGCAGAAGTGGTCATAGCTGCTGTCACCCAGCGCAATGACGCCATAACGCAGTTCTGGCTGATACCCTAAGGAATCGCGGATAGCGGCAAACAATGGTGCAATACTGTCGGGTAAATCTCCCTGACCGGTAGTAGAGGTGATAACCAGAACAAAGTGATGGCGATAGTATTGCCAGGCTTCCAGCGTGCCTTCTTCGAACAGTTTGACCTGGTGCCCCTGTTTTTTCAGGACAGTTTCAGCCTCTTCTGCCACCAGCAGCGCATTCCCGTAAACGGTGCCGACAAAAATACCAATCTCAGCCATGGTTCTACTCCTTATTGTCCTGAAAATTATCGAAAAACATTAGTTATCTTGATGCTGGATGTTCTCTTCGCCAGACTCAATCCTTTCCAGCTCAGGAATACACCCCTGCCAGCCAAGCTGCTGTGTCAGATGTTGCCAGCGCGTGTCCCACTTTGCTGTGAGGCTCAGTATTTCGCCGGTCACAGGATGAGGCAGTTGCATATGGCTGGCGTGCAGCATCAGGCCGGGGCAGGAAAAATGCTCGACCATACCGCGATTTTGTTTGAGATCACCGTGGCGACTGTCTCCCAAAATCGGGTGGCGAAGATGAGACATATGGCGCCGAAGCTGATGCTTACGTCCGGTCTCCGGTTTAAGCTCTACCAGGCTGTAGCGGGCGGTGTCGTAAGGGCCGACAGCAACCGGCATTTCAACCTGAGCCAGCACACGATAATGGCTCACCGCAGGCTGCGGCGCTTTATCAACGCTCGCGAACTTGTCGGCAATTTTGTCTTGTTCTTCCGTCAGCGCGTAATCGACCGTTCCGTCTTGAGGAACATATCCGCGCACCACGGCATGATACACCTTGGTCATTTGATGGTTTTCAAGCTGCTGTGACATCAGACGCGCCACGTCACTCGACAACGCCAGCAATAAGACGCCGGAGGTCGGCTTATCCAGCCGATGCACAGTAAAGACATGCTGACCAATCTGGTCACGCAAAGTTTGCATAACAAAAACCGTTTCGCGACTGTCCAGCCAACTACGATGAACCAGCATCCCGGCGGGTTTATTCACCGCCACCAGATGCTCGTCCTGATACAAAATTTCCAGCATGTCAGTCTTCTATATTCAGTAAATCATCGAGGCGCTGCAATGCTGCCAGTAAACGAACTGCATCAGGCATTGCCACTTCAAAATAGGGGGTAATAGCGAAACGGGTCGGCAGTGCAGACCCCGCGGCCAGCAATGCGTATATACGTGGAATTAACACCCATTGCAGCCATTGCTCTGCGGACAAGGTATCGACAGAGAAAGGCTCCACGCTGTCAAAAGCCTCAGCTTCAGGTGGCATTTCGTGCCACAGTTGCAGATCACGCATGACCTGTTCGATATCCTGTAATATCTGGCGAACCTGATTTTCAGTACTCATCAATATCTCTCTGCATTTCATCATGCGCGGCGATTACGCGGCTGGCATAAAGGCGCAAAGCATAGCATTGAAGCCGCCTGGTCCCAACTGTCTCCTGACCGGCCCTGCCTCTCATAACGCTAAATTCCAGCCATCAGTTTTTCATACTGGTACTCAACCGTCTGAGCGGGCAAAATAATTCAACCTTACATAACTTGACGCGAAAAATGCCAGCCCAACACTCTAAAAAAGCTCATGCGACACCGGCCAAAGCCATGATCGCTTCCGTCACCGGCTATGCGATGGATGGCTTCGACTTATTAATTCTCGGATTTATGCTGCCCGCCATCGCTATCGAGCTTAGTCTGACCTCGTCCCAAAGTGGATCCCTGGTGACCTGGACGCTGATTGGCGCCGTGCTTGGCGGTGTGATCTTCGGCCCTATCAGCGATCGCTTTGGCAGGATCCGCGTCCTAACCTTTACGATTTTGATGTTCTCACTGTTCACCGGCCTGTGCGCAGTAGCTCAGGGCTATTGGGATCTATTGGCCTACCGCACACTGGCGGGAGTGGGCCTGGGCGGCGAGTTTGGGATCGGTATGGCGCTGATCGCTGAAGCATGGCCCGCAGAAAAACGTAACCGTGCCTCGGCTTATGTCGGTATGGGCTGGCAGCTTGGTGTATTACTCGCCGCATTTCTCACCCCGTTGTTGCTGGGCGTTATTGGCTGGCGCGGGATGTTTTTGGTCGGGCTGCTACCGGCTCTGGCATCCTTTCTTATTCGCCGCACCATGGATGAACCTGAAGAATTTATTAAAAACGCCAGCCAAAGCCCGAATGAGTCTCTGTTCAGCCGGATAAAGCTGCTGTTTAAAGACGTGCCGACCACCAAAGCGAGTATAGGGATCCTGATCCTCTGCTCGGTACAAAACTTTGGTTATTACGGGCTGATGATCTGGATGCCAAGTTATCTGTCGAAGAATTTTGGATTCTCACTAACCAAGTCGGGCCTGTGGACCGCCGTAACCGTCATCGGTATGACGTTTGGTATCTGGCTGTTTGGCGTGCTGGCCGACCGTTTTCCGCGCTGGAAGATTTTCCTTATTTATCAGGTAGGTGCAGTGCTGATGGTCGTTTGCTATGCGCAGTTGAAAGATCCGACCGCGATGCTGTTTGCCGGCGCAGTAATGGGGATGTTCGTCAACGGCATGATTGGGGGCTATGGCGGTTTGATTTCGGACACCTATCCAGTCAACGTCAGAGCCACGGCGCAAAATATTCTGTTCAATGTCGGGCGCGGCGTGGGGGGTTTTGGCCCACTGGTGATTGGAATGCTGGTTTCGCAAGTTTCGTTTACTGCGGCATTAACCTTGCTGGCGGCAATTTACCTGCTGGATATCTACGCCACGCTCTTCCTGCTGCCCAAAAAACAGGGCAAAGAAGATGTACTGGGCGCGATTGGTTAAAAGGAATAACAACGGAATGGGGAATTGGCCTGAGGAAAAATTGATGCTCAGGCTGATCATCAACGATGTCTGAGCATGAAATGAATACAAAAAGTTGGGGGCACTGTTTACACAGTGCCCCCCGTTCGTTTTATAGCAATCCAGCTACCTAAGTGCTCCCTGCTCAATCCCTGAAAACTTTTCCCGCGGTTATCCTAACCTGCCATCCGTTGCATCGTCCTACTTTCATCCTGACGCTTCATCCTAATGTCTTCCTGACATATTTCCTTTAGTCTTCCTAACCCACCCGTCGTCCTTTACGAGCTCTCAATCTCCGTCCTGGAGGTGTCCCTTGTTTCGTCCTGAAACATCCTGGCATGCTCCGATGCCGTCCTGACTCTTCCTGAGCCTTCCCCTACTTTATGAAACAGCCATCATCCTAATGTTCCGTTTCATGTCATCCTTCGACCCACTTAGAATCGTCGATTTCGGCCCGCGGGACAAGACAGGCTGTAAGCCAAACTCACATCCTGTCAATCTCACAAACACAGAAATCAACGTAACTTATTGTTTTAAAATAAACAAAAGACTTTAGAAGGAAAGTGACGACAAAGATTAAACGAGATCTCTTACAGGCTGTGAGAGAGATCTCTCACATGAATGTGAGCCAAAGTAGAACGTTGAGAAAACGATAAATCAGTGAGGAAAATCCGGGGAGAGCATTCTAAGGAATTCTGACAGCGACGACGAGAGAAGAGTTCGCTTCTTACTACCAAACTGTTCCAATATGACTTCCCCCGTCACATTACACAGCGAAACCATGCTCATTTCTGAATCAGTCGTCGCCAGAAAAACCGTCGGTGTCAGCTTGAGACGCTTTTGAGTGACCAGATGACCAATCAAATTCTCCTGTAGACGAGTGAAATCTTCCAGGCTCCAGACTTGCAATAATGACAGCGAATTATCTTCCCATTTGGCACACATATCACCCGCAAACTGTGTCGTATAGAACGCGTGGGCCTCAGGACGAAGCTGAAGTTCCAGCGCACGTTCGACATTCACCAGCGTCTCTGCCGGGCTGAAAGTCTGAGTCAACCAGTACACCGCGGTCTCACTGCTTTTCACCACGCAAGGAGACTCAACGCCCAATAACTCCTCACTTGATGGAGGAAAACCGGTCTCCCGCTGCCACAGATCCACATACCGTTGGGTAAATTCGCGCAACGCGACGGAAACATCCGACTCCATAAATTCTCTCATTTTCAGACCAGGCTAAGTTAAACTAGGGGGAAATGACTTTTCAAACGCTATTGTACCCAGAACTTAGACCAAGGTGACAGCATGTCCTCGTATCAGGATAACCCGGCCCTCTCTCAACTGACATTGGGCAAACCGACTCCGTACCGCGATCAGTATGATGCCTCCTTATTACAGGCCGTTCCGCGCAGTATGAACCGCGAACCTTTAGGCCTTTATCCAGACGCGCTGCCCTTTCATGGCGCCGATATCTGGACGCTCTATGAGCTCTCCTGGCTCAACACCAAAGGCCTTCCCCAGGTAGCCGTGGGCGAAATCAGTCTGAATGCGAACAGCGTTAATCTGATCGAATCCAAAAGTTTCAAGCTCTACCTTAACAGTTTCAATCAGAGCAAATTCGATACCTGGGACAACGTTTTGTCCACGCTGACGCGTGACCTCAGCCAATGTGCCGAAGGCGATGTGATTGTCCGCCTGAGCCGACTTAACGACGTAGAAGGCAGCAAAATTGGACATTTTGACGGCGAGTGTATCGACGATCAGGACATCGAAATCGATAACTATGAATTCAGCACCGGCTATCTGACTGATGCGGCGGGAGATGACATCGTAGAAGAGTCACTGGTAAGTCATCTGCTGAAATCTAACTGCCTGATAACGCACCAGCCAGACTGGGGTTCGGTGCAAATCCAATACCGTGGCCCGAAAATAGACCGCGAAGCGCTGCTGCGTTATCTGGTCTCTTTCCGTAACCATAATGAATTCCACGAGCAGTGTGTTGAGCGCATCTTCAACGACATTTTGGCATTCTGCGCACCTCAGGCACTGTCCGTCTATGCCCGTTATACGCGTCGTGGTGGCTTGGATATCAATCCATGGCGTTCCAACTTCCCGTTTACCCCTGCAACAGCAAGACTTGTCAGGCAATAATGCGGGGCATTGCTCAAGAACTGAGCTAACAGCCAGCAACGGTTGGTAAAAGCGACAGGACAAGGTTACTGTTAATTCAGAAGCGACAATGTCGGGCATCGAACCCGACAGAGATACCTTCAAAATCAGTCAATTATTTCTGCCAACAGGATCCGGCACGCCGCAAAAAGCGCGATCCCAAAAATCATGTGCAGCCTTTCGTCGGCAGGAATAAACGTCGCCCCATGGGTGTAAAGGAGCAACTTTGATTACACATATCAGCCCGCTTGGCTCAATGGACCTGTTGTCGCAGTTGGAAGTTGACATGCTCAAGCGCACCGCGAGCAGTGACTTATACCGCCTGTTCCGTAACTGCTCATTAGCCGTGCTCAACAGTGGTAGCCAGACCGACAGCAGTAAAGAGCTACTTGATCGCTACGAAAGTTTTGACATCAATGTTTTACGCCGTGAACGTGGCGTAAAGCTTGAACTGGTTAATCCACCGGAAGATGCATTTGTCGATGGCCGCATCATTCGCTCTTTACAGGCCAACCTGTTCGCCGTGCTGCGTGACATCCTGTTCGTTAATGCCCAAATCTCCAGCAACAACCGCTTCGAGAATTTCAACAGTGAAAACTCGGCACACCTGACCAATATGGTCTTCTCCATTCTGCGTAACGCCCGCGCACTCCATCTGGATGAAGATCCTAATATGGTCGTGTGTTGGGGCGGCCATTCCATTAATGAAGTGGAATATCAATATGCCCGTAATGTAGGCAGCCAGCTTGGCCTGCGTGAACTGAACATCTGTACCGGTTGCGGACCGGGCGCCATGGAGGCACCGATGAAAGGCGCGGCCGTGGGCCATGCGCAGCAACGCTACAAACTCGGCCGCTTCATTGGCATGACGGAGCCTTCCATCATCGCTGCTGAACCGCCAAATCCGCTGGTGAACGAATTGATCATCATGCCGGATATTGAAAAACGGCTTGAAGCCTTTGTCCGCATCGCGCACGGGATCATTATCTTCCCAGGTGGTGTGGGTACCGCAGAAGAACTGCTCTATCTGCTGGGCATTTTGATGAATCCGGAAAATAGTGCTCAGGTTCTGCCGTTGATCCTCACCGGTCCTAAGGAAAGCGCGGATTACTTCACCGTTCTCGACGCTTTCATTAAAGATACCCTCGGCGAAGAAGCACGTAAGCATTACACCATCATCATTGATGATCCGACTGAAGTCGCCCGTCAGATGAAACGTGCCATGCCGCTGGTGAAAGAGAACCGCCGCAACAGCGGAGATGCCTATAGCTTCAACTGGTCTATCCGCATTGCACCTGATCTACAAATGCCGTTTGAGCCTAATCACGACAATATGGCCGCACTGAATCTTTACCCTGACCAGCCGCCTGAAGAGTTAGCCGCCGCTCTGCGCCGTGCCTTCTCGGGCATTGTGGCCGGTAACGTGAAAGAGTTTGGTATTCGTGAAATAGAAAAACACGGGCGCTTTAAGCTGCACGGCGACCCGGCACTAATGAAGAAAATGGACAGCCTGCTGCAAGGATTTGTCGCCCAGCACCGCATGAAATTGCCGGGTAGCGCCTACATTCCTTGTTATGAAATATGTGCCTGATCAGGCAACGTCATTTCTGAAAGGCTTGATACAGGGCGACGCTAAAGTCGCCCTGTTTATTGATGGAAGCGACCTTACCATGCCGATACATCTGCTAATAATTGACGCACTGAATCTCATCCGCCGCATTCATTCTGTACAAGGATCACCCTGTTTATTGACCTGCCAGAATGCCGTCGGACAGTTGATTCAACACGTTCAGCCAACCCATGCCGTCGCGGTGTTTGACGAAGATGACCGCGACAACAGCTGGCGTCATCAGTGCCTGCCCGACTACAAAGCCGGACGCACACCAATGCCCGAAAATCTTTTTGCTGAAATGGCGAGCCTGAAAGAGGGCTTTGCCGCACGCGGCGTCGCCTGCTGGCATTCACCTGGCAATGAAGCCGACGATCTGGCGGCAACGCTGACCGCCAAAGTCGCCGGTGGCGGGCATCAGGTGACTATCGTTTCTACCGACAAAGGTTATTGTCAGTTGCTGGCACCCAACGTACAAATTCGTGATTACTTCCAAAAACGCTGGCTGGATATGCCTTTTGTGCGCGACACCTTCGGCGTTTTGCCGCAACAGCTAACGGATTACTGGGGGCTGTCGGGGATCAGCAGCAGTAAAATTCCGGGTGTGCCGGGCATTGGCCCGAAAACTGCCGTGACGTTGCTGACGCAGGCCGGGACGCTAGATGCTTTGTATGAAAACCTGGAAGCCGTACCCGAAAAATGGCGAGTCAAACTGGCTGAGCACCGGGATCTGGCGTATGCCTGTAAGCGGGTTTCAACGCTGCAAACCGATCTCCCTCTCAGCGGAAACCTGCAACAGTTACGCCTGCCTTAGCGGCCAGTCATTGAGCAATAAAAAACGCCGGGCTTTTTATTGCTCCGGCGTTTCATTTTTCACCTGAAGAGAACAGTCAGGTTATAGCGTGATTAACGCTCGTCGCGGCGTCCGCCCACGGTGGCCCAGAAACGGCGCACGTGAACAGTCACTTCCTCGCGGTCGTGATAGAGCTGCTTGGCGAAAATCTCTGCATGAATGTTATTTTCTTCCAGACGCTCTTTAATACGCTCGAGAATATTCGTCACTTCCTCATAACGTTTCTTCATGGGCAATTTCAGGTTGAATATAGCCTCACGGCACCAACCGTTGACCAACCAGTCACACATTAACGCCGCCACTTTCGCCGGTTTTTCTACAACGTCACACACCAGCCAGTAATTTTTCCAACTAGTAGATTTGTATTTAAAGGCATCTTCGCGCAGGTGGATAACCTGTCCGGTATCCATCAGGCTCGGTGCCATTGGGCCGTTATCAATCGCGGTCACCATCATGCTGCGTTGCACCAGCTGATAGGTCCAGCCTCCCGGACATGCGCCCAGATCCACCGCATACATGCCACTCGCCAGACGCTCTTCCCACTCATCAGCAGGAATAAACACATGGAACGCCTCTTCCAGCTTCAGCGTTGAACGGCTTGGTGCTTCTGACGGGAACTTGAGGCGCGGGATCCCCATGTAGAATTTCGAGTTGTTATTGCTGTATGAATAGCCAACATAACAGCAACCGGATGCAATAAAGAAGACATGGACCACCGGGCGCAACGCATTTTCGCGCTTTCCGAGGATCCGCTGCTCACGCATGGCGGCACGCAAAGGAACGGTCAACTTGCGACAGAACTTGGTCAGTTCTTTACTTTCATTAGTGTCCGGCATTTCAACACGCAGCTCACCGCCGTTAGTTATCACGCCATGCAACATGCCGACAATCGGCGATACGCGGTCTTCCGGTGGCAAATCTTTCAGCAATTCACCGACGACAATCAGCTGACGGGCAAAAATGAGCTCGCGGAAAGGGATCCCTTTCGCCAGACGATCGGCGTCTTCAGGCTGGTAACACTCAAACAGCACATAACCGCTGTCTTCTTTGACACGGGCGAAACCGAAGATTTCCATCTTGGCGGCCTTGGCCGTAATTTCTGCAGCACACTCTTTTTCAAAACCAGAGCGGCAATAGAGAGCAACTTTATTCATGGCGTTTTGCCTTTTTGTTCAGACGCAAAGCGCCGGTCAACATCAATATCCAGCCGATCAGGAAGAAGATTCCCCCCACCGGTGTAACAAATACAAACAGTCTGAGGTGCGACAGCGCCAGACAATATAGGCTGCCGCTAAACAACACCGTGCCGAGCGCCAGACAGGCGCTGCTCCAGTAAAACCATACATTGCGCTGACGTTGCATCGCCACGCCCAGCGCTAGGATCGCCAGTGTATGGACACTCTGGTAGGTTAAACCGGTTTGGATCCAGGCCATTTCCGCCTGACCCAATGAATTTTTCAGTACATGGGCACCGAAAGCGCCAAAAGCAACATAGATAAAGCCGCTGATGGCGGCGAAGATCAACATTGAACGACTGGTCATGAGGCATTACCTATTATCGTTGTTGATTGATGAACCGCCGGGATACGGCAGCCCAGCAATATAATCTACACTCTTTGATCAGGCTCAGGCCTGATCGTATCGAAAGCGCAATTTCTCCTGCTCGCTGGCTGCGCGGGCGAGGATCCACTGACGAAAGGCGGCTATTTTACCCAGTTCTGCCTGACTGTCATGACAAACCAGATAAAAAGCATTTTTACTGATCAAAACTTCGTTGAATGGGCATACCAGTCGCCCCGCCTCAATCTCAGTTTGCGCCATTACATTATTCGCCAGCGCCACGCCCTGCCCGTGAACCGCAGCCTGAACCACCATCGCACTGTGGCTGAAAATCGGCCCCTGCTGCACATTAATATGTTGCAGACCCAGTTGCTTGGTATAAGCCAGCCAGTCACGGCGGGACGCATCGTGCAAAAGGGTATGGTTGGCTAAGTCCTCAGGGACTTTCAGCGGTTTGTCCCCCATCAACAATGAAGGTGAACAAACCGGTAGCAGATATTCAGCATATAAACGTTCAGCACGCAGGCCTGGCCAGTTGCCACGACCGTGGAAAATTGCCACGTCCACATCGTCTGCCAGTTTATCTTCTTCCCGGTCTACAGCCTGGATTCGTACATCAATCCCCGGATAAGCTGAGTTAAAGCCAGAGAGTCTCGGCACCAACCACTGAATGGCAAAGCTTGGCGGCAAACTGACGGTCAACGCACCTTTGGCGCTTCGTGCCTGTAGCTTACGCGTGGCTTCATTTAGCGAAGAGAATATCTCTTTGATATCCAAATAATAACTCTGACCTTCTTCGGTCAGTAACAGAGAACGGTTACGTCGGCGAAACAACTTGAGCCCTAAAAAGTCCTCAAGTGACTTAATCTGGTGGCTTACTGCCGCCTGTGTGACAAAAAGTTCCTCAGCCGCTTTAGTAAAACTAAGGTGGCGCGCTGCAGCGTCAAAAACGCGCAGAGAATTAAGAGGGGGTAAACGTTTTGACATGGAATGGATACTTATTATTCGCCGGCGAGCAAAGTGCTTAGCCGTGGGTTTTACTATTAGTTTTTTTAATCCGAGACATTATAAATTGTCCGTTGAGGATGTACAGGCAAAAACCTATAGTGGCGCCACTTCCTGGGCCGGAACGAAAAGTAGTTTGGTATGAGGATGCTGAAATGCTTTTGGCTTGTGGTTGTGATGTTGTGTTTGCATTGTCCGGCAATCCGGACACGTAGCTTGAATGCTACAAACTTTTCACTTCCTGTACATTACCCTGTCTGTCCAAAGTGATTTTTTAGCACCGCATTTTGCGGTGCTTTTTTTTGCCTGTCACATCACATTATTGATTGGCGGGTAAAACAGCCCCCATCCTGTGACAAAACCGGCAGCATCACAAGATGGCCGGTTTTGTTTATGCAAGCAAAGAGCGCTTCCCGCTGGGGAAAGTCGCCGCTTAAGGATTAGTTACCTTTAGCCATCTCTTTTACTTCAGACTTATTGATCTGCTGTTTGTTGCCATACGCATCGGTATAACTGATCATACCGGTATCACTGTCTGTGCTTGGCTTACCTTCAGCAACGATCGTGCGGCCATCGTTGGTGTGCATGACATAGTTGCTTGAACACGCAGCAAGAGTACAGGTCAGCAATACAGCTGAAACTACGGCGGCGATCTTCTTCATCATAGACTCCTTGTAGATTAAAATGCTTTGATTGCCAGATAATGGATCTGGCTAATTCTTCTGGTCTTCGTAATTCAGCATAACAAGCTTCTGATATATTTCCATGGTAACCATTCCTAAAATGAATATATCTCGCCTGCCGATAAGGGAAAATTTCATGTTTGTCTGCTTTTCCAACAAAGCTGAACGCGTATGACTGATTTCGATTTCGTCAGTTTTCGTCTGCAATTTCCTGCGCTTACGCAAGGTCAATGCTACCTTGATAGCGCAGCGACGGCGCTGAAGCCCAAAAAAGTGATTGATGCAACTGTTGAGTTTTACTCACAGGAAGGTGCAACCGTTCACCGCAGCCAGCACCACGCGGCGCAATCTTTGACCGAAAGATATGAACAGGCGCGCGCGCAGGTGGCTCGACTCATCAACGCTCCGCTGGCAGAAAATATCGTCTGGACCCGTGGAACGACCGAATCAATCAACCTTGTCGCACAAAGCTATCTGGCACCGCGGCTGCAACCCGGTGATGAAATCATCGTCAGTCAGGCTGAGCATCATGCCAATCTGATCCCCTGGCTGATGGTGGCGGAACGTTGTCAGGCAAAAGTCATCCCCCTACCGCTGGATGCACGGTTTTTACCGGATCTCAGCCTGTTACCCTCGTTGCTTAATGAGAGAACGCGCCTGTTGGCTCTCACTCAGATGTCGAATGTTACCGGCGGGATGCCAGACCTGCCACGGGCCATCGCGCTGGCCCACGCAAACGGTACGCCAGTATTGGTGGACGGTGCGCAGGGCGTCGTCCATTGCCCCGCAGATGTTCAGGCGCTGGACATCGATTTCTACGCATTTTCCGCCCATAAACTCTACGGCCCGACCGGTATTGGCGTGCTCTATGGTAAAACGACGTTGCTTGAGGCGATGCCCGCCTGGCACGGTGGCGGAAAAATGCTCACACAGGCCTCGATGGAAAACTTTACCCCGCAGGCAGTGCCTCATCGTTTTGAAGCCGGTACGCCGAACATCGCAGGGGTAATTGGGCTGAATGCCGCCCTTGCATGGCTTGAAACAATAGATACTGTCGCAGGCGAAAGATACGCTCGGCATCTGGCAACGCTAGCCGAACAGCAACTGGCCGAACTACCGGGTTTTCGCAGTTTTCGCTATCAGAACGCCTCAATACTGGCTTTTGATATCGCGGGCGCGCACCACAGCGATATCGTGACGTTATTGGCCGGGCAAGACATTGCGTTACGTGCGGGCCAGCATTGTGCCCAACCTCTGATGGAGGCAATGGGCATCAGCGGTACACTGCGCGCCTCATTTTCGCCCTATAACACAACAGATGATGTCGATCGTCTGGTAAAAGCGATGAAATTCGCCTTAGATCTTTTGGCCGATTAACACGCAGTCACACAGAGAAACCTTATGCTAGCGCCCCATCCTTTTGGACATGACATTACCGAACAATCTCTGATTGAACGCTTTACCGGCCTTCGTCAGTGGGAAGATCGCTACCGACAGCTGATCTTGTTGGCAAAAATAGTCCCCGCCCTGGACGAAAGCTTGAAAACGCCGGAGTCCGAACTATCGGGCTGTGAGAACCGGGTATGGTTGGGGGCACAACGGCAAGAGAATGGCGGGATCCATTTTTATGGCGACAGCGAAGGCCGTATTGTTAAAGGGCTACTGGCAGTTTTGCTGACGAAAGTAGAAGGTAAAACACCGCAGGCAATACTGGCCGATGACCCGCTGGTGCTGTTTGATACGTTGGGATTACGTGAACAACTTAGCACCAGCCGCGCCAGCGGACTGGCCGCACTGGCAGCCGGCGTCCTGCAACTGGCCCTCCGGGAAGTTGAATCTATCTGAAATCAGACGGCGGCTTGCTGCCGCTGCGCTTTCGCCATCATCTTCTTCAGTACGTGTGAGACGGCAACGAAGCCGAAGGTGGCGGTTACCATGGTGGCAGCACCAAAACCCGTGGCACAATCCATACGTTTTGGCCCTTCTGCTGTAGCGCGTGACGCACACACCGAGCCGTCTGCCTGTGGATACATCAGCGGTTCGCTGGAAAACACGCAATCAATGCCTAGCTTGCCTTTACTGTTTTTCATCACGCCGAAATCACTCTTCAGACGCTCACGTAATTTTGCTGCCAATGGATCCTGAATGGTCTTCGCCAGATCCACGACGGCAATTTGCGTCGGGTCGATCTGCCCACCCGCACCGCCGGTGGTCACCACCGGGATCTTATAGCGACGGCAATATGCCAGTAGCGCCGCTTTAGGCCGCACGCTGTCAATGGCATCAATAACATAGCTGAAATTATGATTGAGCATTTCTGCCACGTTATCCGGGGTAATAAAATCATCGATACAGGTGACATTGCACTCCGGGTTGATCGCCAGAATACGCTTCGCCATGACCTCAGTTTTTGCCTGCCCAACACTTTCCCGCAAAGCATGAATTTGTCGATTGGTGTTCGTGACACAGACATCATCCATATCAATCAGCGTGATAGCGCCAATGCCGGTACGCGCCAGCGCTTCCGCCGCCCAGGAACCCACGCCACCAATGCCGATAACGCAAACGTGCGCCTGAGAAAACAGTGCCAGTGCCTGCTGACCGTAAAGGCGCGCGGTGCCGCCAAAGCGCTGTTGATAGGCATCTGAGTAAACTGCTGTCATGACGAGTTAACCTCTGTACTTACTAATAAATTCAACGGGATAATGCGGCGACTGGAAATAACAAAGCAGCCCGCAGGCTGCCTTGGGTAATGCATTTTACCGTAATTACGTTATTTCAACAGGAAAGATCCGCTGTTGCTTGTCGCATTGTAAGCGGTAAACAGCGGCTTGCCGTTTTGTGCAGATTTCAATACCCAAACGCGACCATAGTGATTATAGAAACCGGCAGAGTGCCCGGCATCCGGGCCAATACCCTGATACATATCGAAATGCTGTCCTTTTATCGCGCCACCAACGTCCAGCGCAACCATCAGACGCATATGATATTTACCGGTGAACTTACCTTTATTATCCAGTTCAGGCACTTCAGCCAGCAAGGTGGTGCCCGCCGGGATCAGTGAGCGGTCAGACGCTACTGACGCTTTGGCAATCAGCGGCACACCGCTGGCACCACGAACCGGCGCGAAAGGCACAGGTTTGAAGAAAACAAAGGAAGGATTCTGCTCCAGCAATTCCTGCACTTCGGCTGCGCTGTGAGTATCCGCCCACTGGCGAATCGCCTGCATAGACATATTTTCACGGGCGACTTCACCACGGTCGATCAGCACCTTACCAATACTGCGGTAAGCGTGACCGTTTTTACCGCCATAGCCAAAGAACATCAGCGGGCGACCGTCGCCATAGTCAACGTAGCCGCTACCCTGTACTTCCATCATGAAGTTATCCATCAGAGAGTTAGTCCAGGCCACCACATAGTTGTCACTCAATGCGCCGGAATAGATAGAAGCGCGATCGGGCAAGCGCCCGCGCTTAGGCGGCATACGGTAGAGCGGATACTGGAATTCACCCTGGCGGGTATAGCGGGCCTGTAACACCGGCGTATAGTAGCCGGTGAACTGCACATTACCGAAATTGTCGGCACCTTCCATCTGATAAGCACTGATACCGTACTGGCTCAGGGTGCGCGTGTCAGCGCCGGAACGGATCCACTGCTCCACTGCCTGAAAAGTCGTATTATTTTTGCCATACAAGTTGGACGACGCATATTGCACCTCCATCACCTGATTAGCGTAATCTTTGGCGTTCACCGGTTTGCCGGTGGCGTTCGGCTCATTGACGTACTCAAGCGCATTGTCCAGTCGACCATCTTTATACTGCTGGCCGCGATCGGTAGGTCTTGACGAACAACCCGCCAATACAGCGATGACCAGACCACTCAGCAGATACTTACTCCAACGTCCTTTCATTATTGCCGCGCTCTCTTGCTTTCGGGGGAAACTACCGCCAAAACGATAACAAACGGGCTATAAGAAGGGAATTGGCTTCAACGAAAATAAATAATAGATCCCGTTAAACATGTTGAAAAAAACAGCATACTGTATGAAAAGCAATTAACCGGGTGGTTTATCACATTAATTTCGAAAAAAGGGTTGCACGAATTCTCACGCAGCGTATAGTTCGCCCTCATCGGACGCGGGGTGGAGCAGCCTGGTAGCTCGTCGGGCTCATAACCCGAAGGTCGTCGGTTCAAATCCGGCCCCCGCAACCAATTCGATGCTTAAGTAGAAGCACGTTTGGAATGAAAGACTTACCGATGAAAGCAGTACGGCAGTTACGGACGCGGGGTGGAGCAGCCTGGTAGCTCGTCGGGCTCATAACCCGAAGGTCGTCGGTTCAAATCCGGCCCCCGCAACCAACAGCAGTATGGATGGGTAGTAAAGAGTACATTGTAGTGACGGACGCGGGGTGGAGCAGCCTGGTAGCTCGTCGGGCTCATAACCCGAAGGTCGTCGGTTCAAATCCGGCCTCCGCAACCAACTACGAACAAGCAGTACAATCACATCAGACACCTTAACGGGTGTTTTTTTGTTTCTGAAGCCTGAGAAATTGCGCTTTTAAAGGCCAGCCCGCAGTCAGGGAACCGGCCTCTTCTGTTATTCACCCTCTTGCTGACATTCCGCCCTGAGCAAAATAGGCCTTAATTCCTGCCAGTATCGACTCGGCTACTTTCTGCTGAAAGTGACTGGTTTTCAGTTTGCGCTCCTCTTCTACATTACTGATAAACGCTGTCTCGACCAGAATGGAAGGGATATCCGGTGCTTTCAGCACGGCAAACCCGGCCTGATCGACTTTATTTTTATGCAGATGATTTATCTTACCCATGCGCGACAGCACTTCTTTACCAAATTTGAGGCTATCGTTGATGGTGGCGGTTTGCACCAGATCAAACATCGTGTGGTCGAGATAACGGTCCCCGCTTTTGCCAACGCCGCCAATCTGGTCTGATTCATTCTGGGTTTGCGCCAGAAACCGCGCTGCGGAGCTGGTTGCGCCTTTGGTTGACAGGGCAAACACCGAGGACCCCCGCGCCGCGCGGCTGGTAAAAGCATCTGCATGAATAGAAACAAACAGATCCGCATGCAATTTCCGCGCTTTCGCCACCCGTACTTTTAATGGAATAAACACATCTTCGTTGCGCGTCATGTGCACTTTCATATTCGGCTCACGCTGGATCAGCTTTTGCAATTTACGGGCAATTTGCAGCACGATATCTTTTTCGCGGGTCTTATGTTTACCAATCGCACCCGGGTCTTCCCCGCCATGGCCAGGATCCAGCATGATCACCAGTGGTCGCTCGCGTCCGGCTTTACCGTCTCTGGCCGTTTCCGGCGGCAACGTGCGGGCGACATCGCCTTTATTGTAATCCTCCAGCAGTGCCAGTAGCGGATCATCATCCGAACTGACCGCCCCTTCCGCCGGATAGAGATCAACCACCAGCCGGTTGTGGATCCCTGCGACGGGTTTAAGGGTGAATACATGCGGATTGATCGGCTGTTTGAGTTCCATCACCAGACGAACTGTTTTCTGGTCAAACTGCCCCACTCTCGCCTGCTTAATAAAGGGATCACTGTGCTGGATTTTCTGCCCTAACCCTTTGAGTACGCTATTAAGATGCACTCCCTCGATATCAATCACGACACGATGAGGATTGGTGAGCAGGAACTGCTTATATTTTAAAGGAGTACTAGATTCCAGCGTAAGACGGGTATAAGAAGATGCGGGCCACACGCGAACCACCACCACCTGCGAGCTGGCAGCAAAACCAACCCGGCTGACGCTTAACATCCAGGAAGCGGCCACGCTTTGCAAAAGCCGTCTTCGGCCAAGATTGTGATTTTCGTCAGTCATGCAGTCTCAGAGATCAAATATAAAGGCTCAAAACAGAGCTCAAAATAGAGTTTAAAATTAGGAAAATAGCCTTTTTCAGGCTTAATTAGAAAATTCTAACCAATCGATCCCCTCATGTCATTCTTAAACCGGTCATCGGTTTTTTAGGGCAATGGAGGAATCATTAAAGCAGTGAGAACAAAAACAGAGATTTCTTACTTGCCACATCGGCATAAAAGAATAAAAATACAGAAATTACGAATAAAAATTCAAATGAGGTTTTGCCGTGAAGGAACGTAGTACTGAACTGGTCCAGGGGTTTCGCCACTCCGTTCCCTATATCAATGCGCATCGTGGCAAAACGTTTGTTGTCATGTTGGGCGGTGAAGCCATTGAGCATGAGAACTTTACCAATATCGTCAACGACATTGGTCTGCTGCATAGCCTGGGGATCCGCTTGGTCGTGGTTTATGGGGCCCGCCCGCAAATCGATGAGAATCTGGCGGAGCATAATTATGAGCCCCTCTACCATAAAAACACCCGCGTCACAGATGCCAGAACCCTTGAACTAGTGAAACAAGCCGCGGGTTTATTGCAGCTCGATATCACCGCTCGCCTGTCAATGAGCCTGAATAATACGCCACTTCAGGGCGCCCACATTAATGTGGTCAGCGGCAACTTTATCATTGCTCAGCCGCTTGGCGTCGATGATGGTATCGATTACTGCCACACCGGTCGTATCCGCCGTATTGATGAAGAAGCCATTCACCGCCAACTCGACAGCAACGCTATTGTGTTGTTAGGCCCGGTTGCGGTATCGGTTACCGGCGAGAGCTTCAATCTCACCTCCGAAGAAGTCGCCACACAACTGGCGATTAAACTGAAAGCGGAGAAGATGATCGGCTTCTGCTCGTCGCAGGGTGTGATTGATGAAAACGATAAAATCATCTCAGAGCTCTTCCCTAATGATGCTCAGATTCGAATCGAAACCATGGAAGCCAGCGGAGACTATCAGTCCGGCACCGTGCGTTTCCTGCGCGGTGCTGTAAAAGCCTGCCGCAGTGGCGTGCGCCGCAGCCATCTCATCAGCTATCAGGAAGATGGCGCACTGGTTCAGGAGCTGTTTTCTCGTGACGGTATCGGCACACAAATCGTGATGGAGAGTGCCGAGCAGGTTCGTCGTGCCACTATCAATGACATCGGTGGCATACTCGAACTGATACGGCCTCTTGAGCAGCAGGGCATTCTGGTTCGCCGCTCACGTGAGCAACTGGAGATGGAGATCGACAAATTTACGATTATAGAACGCGACAACCTGACCATCGCTTGCGCGGCACTCTATCCGTTCCCGGAAGAACGGATTGGTGAAATGGCCTGTGTGGCGGTTCATCCGGATTATCGCAGCTCGTCACGGGGTGAAATGTTGCTAAAACGCGTTGCCAGCCAGGCCAAACAGATGGGGCTGGACCGTCTGTTTGTGCTGACTACGCGCAGCATTCACTGGTTCCAGGAGCGCGGATTCAAACCGGCCGAAGTTGACGTTCTGCCGATCCAGAAACAAGAAATGTATAATTATCAGCGCCGTTCCAAAATTCTGCTGACGGAACTCTGAATCGCTCAATCTTTAAATATAAAAAACAACGGGACACTTTCATTCACATGAAGGTGTCCCGTTTTATTTTGCCGTATTCATTGACTGATAATTATTCCTGACCACTTAATCTCTGCGCCAATCCGCTGCGGCGCTGAGTCCGCGTACGGGTGGCAATGCTGAATACTTTCTCACTGGCATACAGTGAAAGCTTCGCTTTTGCACGGGTAATGGCCGTGTAAACCAGCTCACGGGTTAGCACCGGAAGGAAGTGGTTAGGCAGGACAAACAGCGTGTGCTCGAACTCGGAACCCTGAGATTTATGCACCGTCATGGCGTAAGCCGTTTCATGCGCTGGTAAGCGGCTTGGCTGCACTGATTTGACCTCACCGCCGGGTAACTGGAACCAGACCCTCAGTTCACCCTCAGCATCCTGCAAAGCGATGCCAATATCACCATTGAACAATCCCAGTGCGCTGTCGTTACGGCTGATCATCACCGGACGCCCCGTGTACCATTTACCCGCAAGTGCCGCTGGCCGGCGAATCAGTCCTTTACGGTTTAGACGCTGTTCAATGCGTTCATTCAGCCCCTTCACACCAAAAGGCCCCTCCCGCAACGCACAGAGCACCTGAAAACGACCAAAGGCCGCAAGAATATGACCGGCTGACTCCCCCTTCGCCACGCCCTGCAAATAAGGTGTATATCCGCTGACGCAGGCATCAAGCAAAGGCTGGAAGTCTTCCGTTTCATTCAGCGGGTAGCCCGTAACATCGGACAAACCGCTTACCAGAACCTTGACCGCCGCGGAGCTATCCCCCGCATTCACCGCTACCGCGAACAGTCCTATTCCAGATCCCGCATCAAAGCGATAACTGCGCCGCAACAGGCATAAACTGTCCCGCACGCTAGCTGGACCCACTACCTGCGTCGGTTCCAGCGGGCACCCGGTGAGATAACTCAACTGCGCGGCACGTTCCGGGCTGTAACCCTGTTCGGCAAAGCGGCAAATATCTCCCAGCACAGCACCAGCCTCAACAGATGCCAACTGGTCGCGATCGCCGAGAAAGATCACTCGCGCCTGTTCCGGTAAAGCCTCAATGAGGCGGGCCATCATCGGTAAATCGACCATTGAAGCTTCATCAATCACCAGCACGTCGAGGTGCAGCGGGTTACCCCGATGATAACGCATGCGCTGACTGCCGGGCTGAGCGCCAAGCAGACGGTGAAGCGTCGAGGCTTCAGCCGGAAAAATCTCACGTTCAGCCGCACTGAGTGGTAATAGCAGGCTGGCCTGCCCGAGGGAGTCCGTCAAACGCGCGGCGGCTTTGCCTGTCGGAGCTGCCAACTGAATACGTAATTTCTGTTCAGGATAAAGTTGAACCAGCGCCGCAAGCAGTTTGGCCACCGTCGTGGTTTTGCCGGTACCCGGCCCTCCCGAAATAACGGAGATACGACGGGTAGCTGCCACGGCCGCGGCGACTTTTTGCCAGTTGATATCACTGCCAGAAGTCTCTTCATCAAACAGGGAATGCAGAATATCCCGCAGTCTGTCCTCATCAACACTAAGGAATGAACCCGGCACTTCCTGCGCATTGAAAAAGGCCGCTACCGCCCCTTCGTTTTGCCACATGCGTTGTAAATAAAGGCGATTGTCCTGTAGCACCAAAGGTGTCGGGGAGGATCCATTGCTGACTGCGGGGTGTTGGAGTAGTAATGCCAGCCACTGTTGGGTATCCGGTTCTCCGGCCAAATGCCAGAGCGCGCTGGCCAGCGCCGGAAAGCGACCATCAAACAGCGCATCGGGTTGAAGTTGTTCAAGATGAAGACATACGTGACCGCTGCCCGCCTCGGCGCTCAGGCAGGCGGCAGCGAGCATTAGTGCTGCCTGCTCGTTATCAGAAACACTCTCAGCCGCAATCATGCGGGCGAACTGAACGTCCAGTGGCCTTAATGCGCCACAGCTCTGGGCTTGCTCAAATAAGAGGTTCATAAGCTCTCCTCTCCTGGTTGTCGATCGCTCGACATGGTGCCATCCGCGACCTTTTCCCCTTTGAATAAGCGGTCAAGGGTGTCAACGAACGCTTCAGACGGCCGGCGGCGAAAGACACCGTTCCCCGGATGCTCGGTATTCATTCCGCGCAGGAAAAGATAAATCACACCGCCAAAATGCTGCTGATAGTCATAACCTGTCACCCGGTGGCGTAAATAACGGTGCAACGCCAGCGTGTAGAGCTGATACTGCAAATCATACCGATGTTCGGCCATGGCATTTTCCATGGCTGATTCGGTATAAGCGCTGCTGTCTTCGCCCAGCCAGTTGGATTTGTAGTCGAGCAGGTAATAGCGCCCATCCCAGTAAAAAACCAGATCGATAAACCCTTTCAGCATGCCCTTAACCTGCTGGAAATTAAGCGGCGGACAGAGTGCGGAAAGACTGTCATAACGTTTCGCAACGGCATCCAGTTGAGAGGCCTGCAATAACCCGTCAATCGGCAGGTAAAATTGCAGCTCTGACTGCAGTTTTTCACCGTCCAGCGCACTGAGTGTTAGTGCAGGTTCACCGAGTGGCGTTTGCAATATAGTATCAATCCAGTTCTTCAGCACCGGCAGCCACGCCAGATCCAGGCCCTGGGCACTTAATTTCTCAATCAGCCATTCATCACTCACTGGCTGGTCGAAAACGATCTCCTCAAAAATACTGTGCAGGAAAGTGCCGGGTGAGGCCCCCCGCGGAAAAGTGTGCGCATTCATTTGCGGCTCAACGGCAGGCTGCTGTTCACCAGCGGCTTCTACATCCAGCCTCGGCAGCAAGTCCTGCGCCAGTGCGGTACCGTGCTGTTGCAGACCGGAATAACTGGTGACCCGCCAGTTATCCTGAATTTTACGCTCCACCCGTCTTGCAAAGAGCGTTTGGCTGATGTCAGCCGGCGCTGCCCATGGCGTTTGTTCGGGGGAATCAATGACGGAAAACACCACATCCTCACAGGTTAACGCTGATAAATACTGGCTCAACCCCTGCGAATCAGCTGGCTGAGACTGTTGTACCAGATAGCCTAATGCGCCGAGGTGCAGATCGGTATTGCCCTGCTTTTTCCGTGTTCCCTGAATCAGCGGGGCAATACCCACGCTACAGTGGTAAACAGAACGGGTCAGCGCAACATATAGCAAGCGGAGATCTTCGGCCAAACGCTCCTCTTCAGCCAGTATCTGGCTCTGCTCATCGCTGTTGAGATCAAGCATGGCTGAAAACGTGTTGCGGTCGTGATATAACCCCTGCTGCTGGCGGAAGTTGCTGATAAAAGGCAACCAGACCAGCGGGTATTCCAACCCTTTCGATTTGTGGATGGTCACCACCTGAACCAGATGCCGATCGCTTTCCAGACGCAGTTGCTGAGTTTGCGACTGCCGGTCAGGGGCCGATATTTGCTGCGCCACCCAACGTACCAGTGCATGCTCACTATCGAGCTGGGCTGCGGCTTCCTGCAACAGTTCCCCCAGATGCAATAAATCCGTCAGACGCCGCTCTCCACCAGGCATCGCCAGTAGATTCTCTGCCAGATGCCGGTGGCTGATTAATAACTTGAGCATCGGCAGAACCCCACGACGCATCCAGCGCTGCCGGTAACCATCAAACTCATCAACCAGTGCATCCCAGGCACGCTCGTCGTTACTTAACCGGTCCAGAGTGAGGGCATCCAGCCCAATCACACCAGTGGCCATCGCGCTACGTAATGTGCGTTCATGCTCAGGCGCCAGTACGGCTTGCAGGATCCATAAAATATCTTTCGCTTCTGCGGTATCAAACACGCTGTCGCGATTTGAAAGGTAGACCGAGGGAATATTCAGGCCACTTAATGCATCCCGTATTAATGCCGCTTCAGCGCGGCTGCGGACCAGAACGGTGATATCCGATGCCTGAACCGGCTCGCGTCCTTTCGCATTCACCAGCCACGCCTGTTGCTGCTGACCGGCAGTCAGCCAGTCACGGATCTGTGCGGCACATTGCCGCGCCATCAATTGTTGGTGATCACTGACTCCAACGCCTTCTCCCGGCTGCAGCCAGAAATGTAATGCAGGCTGCTTAACACCGGAAATTTCAAAAGCCAGGTCGGCATTTTTAGGCGCAGGCGCAACGTGAATAAAGGGGATTTGGGAAAAGAGAAAAGGAGAATCCACCTGAGAGAACAGATGGTTGACACCCTGTACCATACTGACGGAAGAGCGCCAGTTAGTATCCATCGTATAGTGAGCACTAACTTCAGAGCGGGCGCGCATATAGGTAAAAATATCCGCGCCACGGAATGCATAAATCGCCTGTTTCGGGTCCCCGATCAACAGCAAACCGCACTGAGGCTGGTTGACATAAATACGCTGAAATATTCGATATTGCTGTGGGTCAGTGTCCTGGAACTCATCAATCATCGCCAGCGGGTAACGGTTGCGAATAGCTTGAGCCAGCCGTTCTCCCCCCGGCTGTTGTAATGCACCATCGAGGCGGCTGAGCAGATCGTCAAAACCGAGTTCCGCGCGCTGGCGCTTCTCTTTTTGAATCGTGAAACGTATCTCGCTCAACGCACGGGCAACAACCAGGTCACGCAGGGTCAGCGGCTCGGCATAAATTGCATCAATGGCTTCAAAGATTGGGTGCGCGGGTGGATGACCTTTTTTAGTTTTCTCAAACAGCACTGACTGCCGGAAGCGCTCCAGCTCTTTTGGCAGCGCATAATCCTGCGTTTCCTGTGCAGCCCACAAGCCAACCGTCTCCAGCCACACCGGTAAAAAACGGCTGCTGTAACTGCGTTTATCGACCCCCGAATCCGCAATAATAGCGCCCAGTTCAGCGGCAGCGTCGCGCCACTGATTCTTGATATTGTTAATGCGACTAATGATCTGCTGATGCCGGATTTCTATCGTTTCATCATCACCCGGAGGCTGACGCAGCTGCGGCATTTCACCGTGCAGATACGGTGAGAGATCACTTAACAAGGCTTCTGGCCCACTCCACTCCTGCGAAATAGCCCGCGCAATATCCAACGGTAACGGATAACAGTGACGACGCCAAAAATCCGCGCAAGCCTGACGGCGAAGCGGTAACTCATCCGGTACCAATGTTTGCTCAAACAGGATCCCTGACTCAAAGGCGTTATGGGTCAACATTCGCTGGCAGAAACCGTGAATGGTGTAAATCGCGGCTTCATCCATCTGCCTCTCGGCAGCCAGCAAGGTTTGCGCAGCAAAAGCTAAGTCATCAATTTGCGCCATCAGCGCCGTCATCATCGGGTTATCGCTTTGCCCGCGTACGCAAGCGAGCCGTAGCTCATGAATATTGCTACGGATACGGCCGCGTAACTCTTCAGTAGCCGCCTCGGTAAAAGTCACGACCAGAATCTCTTCCACCGTCAGGCTTTGTGGAAAAGCCGCCTCTTTACCCAGACCGAGCAACAGACGTAAATAGAGTACCGCCAGCGTGAACGTTTTTCCCGTTCCCGCCGACGCTTCAATCAGCCTGGCACCGGTTAAGGGGAGCGTCAGAGGCTCAAGTTTCCGCGCAATAATATCGGTCATTACTGACTAACCCGATGGGGAAGTGTTTTTTGTATTGAAGAGGTGTCGGGATAGGTTTTAAAACCTGCCGGTGCCGCATAAGCGGCAGGCTTACCATCATTACCCGACACCTGAGACAGCATTGCCAGCCCCTGCATTTTGATCACGCCTTTATGGAAGTAATCTGCCAGCTCGGTCTGCGTCAGCCCGCTAATGACTGCGATCACTTTGTCACGCGTCCCAAAGTTGCTCTCACCCCGGCTAAAATCATTGGCGAAGCGATCTGACTCTTCATCAAGTGTTTGCGGCCGCTGCTGCATCTCGTTCATCAGCCCTTGTTTGTACTGGGCGAACTCATCATTTTTCATTTCACGCAGGCGCTTCTCCGCCTGAGGGTAGAACGCCAGATAGCGCTGATAGAGATAGTCCGGTTGCTTACTGTTGCTTTGAAGCAGGAAGCCTATCCCCCACTGCTTGCCGACCGGAATCGGGAATGCAAATACCGCATACCCCAACTGCTCCTGAGTGCGCAACTGGCTGTAGAACCAGGGCTGAATGATCTGACCGAGCAGTGAACTGTATGCCATGCTCTGGATTTCGTCATAACCCGTCGGTATATAGACTGCCGCCAGCGCGCAATCCGTGCTGCTGCCCTGACGCTGGATATTCACCTTTTGCGGATGCCTGACTTCAACCTGGCTTCCACGCCACCACTGGGAACCGTGAGCACCAATTTTATTCACGATCTCTTCTGACATGGCCTTAACCTGAGGCGATGTCATATTTCCCACGACCATGATCTCTACGGCAGCATGGTGGATCAGGCTTTCACGATAGGCATCGACCTGCTCCAGCGTGATGCCTGCGACCAACTTTTCGCGCTCTTCCCGTTCGGTATATGGCAGACGCGAAACCAGCTGCACCGGTTGTAATGCCAGCTCAAAGGCTTTGCCTTTATCCGCAGAGGCAAGGCGTTCGAGATACCATGACTTCGCTTGATCCAGTTGTTCCTGCGTCGGTCGGAAGTCAGGGTAGCTGTCGACAAGTTTGCTCAGTAATACCGGCAGCCGTTCAGTAAAACCGCTGGCGGTGAACTGCAAACCATTATCTGGGGAAGTGGCAAAGCTGATTCCACCGATGGATGCCTGATAGCTCAGTTCATCAAATGCAACACCCGTCAGATAATCCGTCAATCCGTACAACACCTGATTCTTGGCGCTATCCAACGCCTTCGCGTTCCTAAATGACACAGTCACATTCGCTTTAGGTTCATCGGAGAAATAATGGCTTGGCATGTAAAAGACCCGCAACCCCTTTTTCTCTACCAAGAGCTCAGGTTTGGTCGCCGTGCTGTTTTTATTCACCAGTGCCAGCGAATCAGGGATATAGGGATTTAACGCCGGCAGAGTCAGCGAGATCTGCTGTTCATCGGCTTTCCATTGCTCAAACTTTTCGACGGGTACTTTATCAACCTGGTACTGAGCATTAACGAAATAGGCGATTTTATTATGCGGTTCGTCAGGCCCTATATACCAGTAACGGGCGTTTTGCGGCGTCAGCTCGTCAATACGTGAACGGATAGCCGCCGGATCAAACTGGTCGGTGAGATAAGGGGAATCAAGAACATGCTCAACAGGAACACGCAGCATGGTATCCACCAGCCATTCAACATAATCCATGTCACGGGTCAGGGCCGGATAGCGGTAATCCAGTGCCATCACATGCGCAATTTCATCAAAATAGTCCTGCTTAATGCCCTGTTGACGTATTTCTGCCAAATAACTGAAGACCGCTGCAATCACTTTGTCGCGCTGCGCCAGCCCTTTATCCGTCAGGGAGACCGAGATATTAAAGACCCCCTGATTGCGGTCAACCATCGGGTCAGCGCCAGCATTGATACCGTCAGCCAGCCCCTGTTTTTGCAACCAGTCGGACAGCGTATTTGGGCTGCGGTTGCCAATCAGATAGCTAATATAGGTATCTGTTTTACTGCGAAAAGCCGCGCTGTTGTTATCAATCGCAAACTCAATTCGCAACTGCTTGCGTGGTTGTGCCGGAACATAATGAATGATCTCGCCTTTCTGAGCGTCAGTCAGTGTTGGCACCGTGATAGCAGGTACTTCAGCATTATGGTTACCGATTTTGCCGAAAGTCTCAGAGGCCATCTGCGCCAGTTCCGGCAAAGGTTTATTGCTGTAAATGACGGCAACCATCAGGTTGGCCGAATAATAGCGCTGATAAAACGCCAGTAGCTCATCGTGTAATTTACTGTTGGGTTTATCTTTCAGAGTGTCCAGATTACCACCAGAATAGCGGGCACTCGGATGCGCCGGATTAAGGGTTTCCGCCCGCACCTGCGCCATTCTCATACCGTCGCGCGAGCGTGCCATAGTCAGCTCGGCATTGACCGCATTACGTTCCTTGTCGGCATTAGTGGGATCAAGCAGAGGTTCGGCAATAGCATCTGCCAGCCGATCGACAGCAGGTTGCAGCGCATCATTTTCAACCTCAAGATAAAACGCTGTGCGATAAGACGCCGTGCTGCCGTTATGACTGCCACCGTGTTTTTTGAGGAATTCAGACAAGCTTTCAGGCTCCGGATATTTTTTGGAGCCCATCAGCAGCATATGTTCGGTGTAGTGTGCCAGCCCCAATTGAGAGTCTGGATCTTCCAGAGAACCAACCGAAATCGCCAGCGCCGCTAACGACTTACTGGCCTCGCTGTCTGAGACCAACAACACCGTCAACCCGTTAGCCAATTTTATTGCCTGGTATTGACGAGGATCGTTCTGACTCTTATTGATGGCTTGTGAATACGGCTGCCAGTCCGTCGCGCACCACACAGCGGGTACCCAAAAGACCGATAACAACAGTAACCCGCAACCACGGGTAAGCTGTTTTAACATTGCCACTCTCCCTCAATCAGATAAATTTGCTTCATCTCTCTACTATGCCAGATTGTGCCGGGCAATAGGCAAAAGGAAGCGTTCTGCCTCACGGACAATAATGTCCAGCTTTTGTGTATCCATCTGGCGGAACACACGCTGAATGTAGGGATCGGCCCCTTCGCCAGGAACACGATAATCTCCCTGCCAGGCTTGCAGTAATTTACTGCGCCCTTTCTCTTGTTTTTCCACATCGTGGCTTACGGCACCGGTACTTTGGTCAAAACATTGCGCCAACCAGGCCCAGCCGCTTTTATTCAGCAGAATTAACGGCTCAGCCATTCCCTGCTGGTAACCCGCGATAAGATCCTCCAGATATTGCGTAGCCCTCTCTGGCGATAATGCTGTATAGCGCCAAGCGGTTCCACTTCGCCCGTACATGCGACTGTCGCCTGTACCTCCGCTCGCGCAATAGACCAAATGTTCAATCCACAACAACAGACCATCTCGTGCCAGCAAGGCCGCAGGCCGCCAGCGTAAAAGGCCATTACTCTGCACCTGATGCAGCCAGCCTGTCAGCCGGATCTCACCGACGGTTAGGTCAAGTTCTCTACTGGTGTTCTCCAGTCTTTCACCGCGAACCTGTTCAGCCAGCACCGACATTTCGTCCAGCTGTTTCTGCCAGTAGATCTCACCGAAAGGTCCATAAGGTAAACCACCTGATGCCCGGATACGGGAGAAAAGCTGTGCACTGTCCTGCTCGTCAATCAGCGTATTCAGTAGCTGTGAATTGAATTGGTAGCGATCGAGGTTATCGAGAATAAAAGGCTCTTCATCAGAAAGCTCGGTCTCTTCCAGAACAAAGCTGACATTCAGCCGCATTTGGAAGAAGGCTTTGATCGGATGACGATAAAACCGTAACAGGTTATCGATCGTCACTTCAGTGAGAGGCAGAGGCTCGAGCGGCTGATTGAAATCGATGGCTTCATCGCCCTGTAAACTGGCCGCGGGGAGCCATTCGGCTGCATAGCTCTGATGTTCGTTTCCCGCCTCAAAGTTGGCGCTATCAAAAGGTGTGCGAGGATGCCAGCACAGCAGGTGGCTGTTGACCCGCACGGCGCTTTCGTCAGCACCTAAATGGTTGTCCCCTTCGAGGCAATAACTCTGCCCGATATATTCCAGTAGCTCACTCACCAGCACTGAAGGATATCGCTGACTGTTATCTTGAATCGAACGACCTATATAGCTGATATAAAAATGATCCTGAGCAGAAAGAAGGGCTTCCAAAAAGAGATAGCGGTCATCATCGCGACGGCTGCGATCCCCTCGTTCGACCTTCTGCGACATCAGATCAAATCCCAAAGGCGGTAAGGTTCTTGGGTAAATTCCGTCGTTCATTCCCAGTAAACAGACCACACGAAATGGAATCGAACGCATCGGCATCAATGTACAAAAGTTAATAGGCCCGGCTAGAAAACGCTGGCTGATGCGTTCCTGATCGAGTTTGGAGGAGAGCTCGTCACGCAGAATAGATAACGGCACAACGTCCGGATATTGCGCGGCAACCCCCTGGCTAAGCACTTTCTGCCATTGCTGCTCAATCAATGCCAGTGCAACTTCCGTTTCCCCTTCGGGGGAAAAAAAGGTGGCCAATAGCTCCTGACATAGCGGTAACCATTCAGTCACCGGCCGCGGCTGCGATAAGGTGATCCGCCACTGGCTGAGCTGCATCAGCAATTGCGCCAGATGACCCGCCAGCTCAGCGGCCAACCCGGTTGATTCATCGTATGGTAAAACGCCACGCCATTCACCGGACTGACTGTCCATGGCATAACCCAATAGCATGCGGGTCAGGCCAAAATGCCAGGTATGCTGGCCCGTGGCTGGCAGTGACAATTCACGCACATTGTTGTCGTCCAGTCCCCAGCGAATGCCCGACTCTCCGACCCACTGACGAAGCAGGCGAAGCCCGTCTTCATCAATAGAGAAACGGGCTGCGAGTGCAGGAACTTCCAGCAGACCCAAGACCTGCTCAGCCGTAAAGCGGCTCTGAGGCAGGTCCAGCAACGAAATAAAAGCCTGAAGAGCCGGATGTGCCTGACTCGCTTTACGGTCAGAAAGGGCAAAAGGCAGATAGCGATCTGCGGGAGCATTGCCGAATACGGCCTGAATATAAGGTGCATAGCTGTCAATATCAGCCACCATCACGATGATATCGCGCGGCGTAAGATCAGGGTTTTGGTCGATCAGCGCCAACAGATTGTCATGCAATACTTCGACCTCGCGCTGCGGGCTGTGACAGACATGCAGGCTGACAGAACGGTCATCGGGCTCCAGGATTCTTTTTTGATCACTGCGTAATAACGTTTCGGCCGTCATGCCAATCACTGCATTGTCTTCCAACTCCAGCATGTCCTGCTGGATAGCGTGAAGCAGGTTGTTATGACCTACATCCACAAAGGCCTGAACCTCCTGGATTTCATCAATTTGCGACAATAAATACATATGGTCGCGGCCCAATTTCCCCCATGAGGCTAAAAGTGGGTTGCTGATATTCTGTTCGCCCTCTTCGTTGAAAAGCTGAGCGGCTTGTGAAGGATCCCGAAAGAGAGAAGCTTCTGATTTCTCGAGAAAATGGCGACGTTTACGGCTTTGCAAACGCGCTAAGAAAGCATAGTTCTGAATATCGCCCCAGTAATATTTACAAGGATTGGTGAACATAAGATGAATATCAATGTGTTTACCAAGCGCTTGAAGGGCCTGAAGATAAACCGGCGGCAACGCAGAAATACCGCAAATAAACACTCTGGACGGTAAGCCCGTCGGCGTCTCTGTGGCTTTATCTAATTCAGAAATAAAACGCTGGTAGAGGTTGGCGCGGTGCCATTCTGGCTGCTGTAACTCTTCGGTGTAGGCACAAAGCGCTCGCCATAATGAGGCCTGCCACCGCTGAGACTCATCGAGCCCTTCAATCTCGGTTTCATTTTCCCAGGCCTGCAACCACTTAGGCCGGTAGACCAGATATTGGTCGAACAGATCCGCTACGCGGGCAGCCAGTTGGTGGATTTTGCGCTTGTCTTCGTCATCATCCAGATAGTGGCGCAGGGCAACAAAATCTTCGTCAGCCAGTTTTTGGGGAAGCAGCCACATCAGTTTCCATGTCATCGCGTCTTTGCTGAAGGCGCTTTCTTTCGGAATGCCGGGCAGCACTTTCGTGAACATATCCCAGATAAAAGTCGCGGGCAGCGGGAAAGCAATGTTTGCCGCAATACCGAAAGTCTGCGCCAGCTCCATTTGTAACCATTGAGCCATACCTGGGCTTTGCACCAGAATCACTTCCTGACGGAAAGGATCGGCAAGCGGGCGTCCTTCAATAAGCACTGTCGTGAGCGTCTTCAGAATATCTAATTGATTTGAATGATAAACCGTAAACATTAGCGCTTCCTTGGGGACAAAATTAACAGGGCAGATTGAGCAATTCCAGCGGATTACTCTAACCAGCTTCAAACGTAATGCAAACTAAAGGCTGCAGGCTTTTACTTTCGTCATAAAACCGGTAAAGAGTCCCGGGTGCATAATATTCGAGACGACTGCGCGATATATCCTGAGGGTGTCTGAACGCGAACGGTCGCGGTTTCACACCCTGCCTTTGCGGCAACGATTGTGAGCTGACTTCCCCAACCGGCTAACGAGATCACATAACCTTTGCCGGTGACAGCGTACGCGTCAAGCTGAGCATGTGCCTCCGACCACGCCTGTCGGAATTGCCACTGGCGCATAAATCCCTGAGTCAGAGACTGATAGTATTGCAGCAAGCCAAGGATTGAAACGGACAGCAACAGAGTGGCTATCAATGCTTCCGGCAAACTAAATCCCTTTTCCATCGGCTACCTCGTAGTCTCTTCATCACAATAGGTTGGGTCTGACTCCGGACAAAAATCCAGCCATCCCTGGTTAAGCGCTTGCAGTACATATTGTCCATCCTGCGCTTTGGTCGCAACGGTCTGCTGAAACAACGCAATGGGTAGCGTACTCTTATCGATTCCCCCTTCGCCTTTAAGCAGAAAGACCCCCTCCCGCAGAGAAGGGCGAATGCAACTCCTGAGCGAATTGGGCAGCCCGCCACTGATTGCGCTCTGTTGCTGACACTGCCAGCCATTATCCGTCGGCACAGTCCAGGACTGCCGTATTCCCCAGTTGAGTGATGATTCAGCATGTTCCCACGCCAAAAGGTAACGGTGCTCATTAGACGTGAGCAATAGCGCCCCTGAAAGGTGCTGCCCAAGCGTTGTCAGAACAAGAAGCCCTAGAGACATCATCATCATGATACTCAGAATCATCGCACTGCCCTGTTGATGATCGACTGCCTGCCGGAACGCCCTTTTCATTTCTCGTACCCCGCTACTTTTTTTTCAACATGCCGGTGAATAGCGGGAGCATCGGCCCAGCGCGCCGACAGCATGATTGAGTACAAATGCCCTTTCTCAGATGCAGCAGCCTCTGTAACCTTGAATTCAGTGACTTGTACCTCTGAAGGATCCAAAAGCTTTTCCCAGCCACCAGCCGTACAACTTTCTGTCCCGCGCTGCGTTTCTATCCCTCCCTGACGCAGGCGGTAACCAAAATAGTCTGGCTCGCTGCTGCCGGATGGGTCCCAGCGCCCATTACGATTCAGGTCGTAAACAATAATGACGCAGGAGTTTGCTCGCTCGCCTTCACTGTTTCGTAAGCGTCGTTAAATCCCCACGTTGATCGGCCGCGGGGTTTAAGGCAGGGTGATTTTCCAGGGCAGCAGTGCTTCCCAGTCGATTTCAGCGTCCGGCGATTTCAGCGCTGTAAGCAGCGCGTGAA
>BHES01000001.1 GCA_003864575.1 Enterobacterales bacterium | reverse complement strand
AAGCGACTGAACCGGAAGACCATCGGATACTCAAAATCAGCAGAAATGCATGACAAGATCATCGGCACATTCATTGAGCGAGAGCATTACTTGTTATAGTGAAAATCACCATATTGAATACATGACCCTGAATTGGGAGGCCCGAGAAGATATTAATGTGCGAAGACTGCTAATAATCCTGGTATGTAATTATTTTAATTGGATTTAATTAAAAACAGCCGAGGATAAAATTACCACTTTTGATTGCGGGTGTCACCCTAAGGGGCACTGGCGGCTAAAAAGATGCGCGATGAGAAATATTACTATATGATATTGGTTCTCATTATCATTATTGGCGCAAAATCATGATTGCAGCGATGGTAACAGCGTGTGGAATGTGGGGGGTGAGTTGGTTTCTGGGGAAAAGGCTGACCAGTGGATGGGGCGTGCTTTTGCCCTGCGCGCTATTGCCCTTTTTGGCGCTGGCGGAGATGTCCCTGGATCAACTACGCACGCTGGTGGTCATTGCGATGCTGGCCACGTTGGTGATGTTACTGCATAAAACCCTGCGTCACTACGTACTGTTGCCGTCGTTCGTTGCACTGGCCGGAGGCCTGGCGGCATTGTCGCTGAATTTCAATTTACTGTAAAAATGCGCTGACGTACTGATTGAGAACGTACTGAAACGAGTTTGTCGGTTTTTGAGGTTTTGTGTGCCTGAAAGGCAAGAGTCATGCTGAGGAAGGAGCCGATATTTGAAGAGAATCATGTGGTGCGAAGGGAGGGACTCGAACCCTCACATCCAAAGGACACTAACACCTGAAGCTAGCGCGTCTACCAATTCCGCCACCATCGCACAGATGATTTCTTCTTTATCTTTACTGCTCTGACTTATATCACCGGAGTGGTGCGAAGGGAGGGACTCGAACCCTCACATCCAAAGGACACTAACACCTGAAGCTAGCGCGTCTACCAATTCCGCCACCATCGCATACCGTGCCGTGCGATATAAATCTGGTCGTTCACTATCTCGTTATAGTTGTATTGGTGCGAAGGGAGGGACTCGAACCCTCACATCCAAAGGACACTAACACCTGAAGCTAGCGCGTCTACCAATTCCGCCACCATCGCATTCTCTGCAAAGCGTTCTTTCGAACCGACTCTGCGAGTCATACAACTACGCGCCGAATTCTAGAGATTTCCTCACGGGCGTCAATACTTATTTCCCCCATTACGGACGTTTGGCGTAAAAAGCAGCATATTCAACATGAATAGACCGGTCCGGCTCATTCCTGCACCCCAATTGCTGCTTTCCTGTCCACAACTTACGCGGGCTTTCGGTCCACGGCGGCAAAAATTTCGATCAGCCAGTCGAGCAACATCCGCACGCGTGGGGCCAAAAAGCGTCCCGGTGGATACATAATATAAAGCGGCATCGGCGGGGGCGGGAGATGCGCCAGCACCTGCACCAGTTCGTTCTTTTGCAGCGCATCGGCGATAACCAGACCGGAGGCCTGAACCAGTCCATACCCGGCTTTTCCTGCGGCGACATACGCATCGGCACCGCTGACGGTCAGTGAGCTGGGCAAGGCAATAATTTTTTTCTGCGTACCATCGGCAAACTCCAGTTGGGACTCTGGCCGGTGATGGCGGAAAAAGTAGCCGACGGTGCTGTGTGTCGTGAGATCGGCCAGCGTTTCCGGCGTCCCCGCGCGCCGCAGATAAGCCGGTGAGGCGCAGGTCATCTGCGGCAGGTCGGCGATATGGCGCGATTGCAAATTGTCGCCCTCTGACGTCCATGCCCGCAGCACGCAGTCCACGCCCTGATCGAGCAAGTCTATCGCGTTGTCGTTGGCGCTGAGTTTTAGGGTAATGAGGGGATAGCGAGCAGTAAACTCAGCCAGTCTGGGGATCACAATTTCACGGGCCAGCGAATGCGGCATGTCGATGCGAACGCTGCCGGCGGGCTGATTTTTTTGGCTGGCGAACAGGTTATCGGCTTCATCCAGTGCGGCCAGCAGTTGCAGACAACGCTGGTAATAGAGTTCACCTTCGGCCGTGATCCTGACCTGCCGCGTAGTGCGTAAAAACAGCCGTACGCCGAGCTTCTGCTCCAGCGCTTTCAGCGTGGTGCTGACGGTGGCGCGCGGGAGGTTGAGATCTTCTGCCGCCCGGCTGAAATTCTCCAGTTCAGCGATCCGGATAAAAATGCGCATCGCCTGTATCTGATCCAATTTCTCACCTCACGCTGATTGTTTGCGAATTCTGAATAGTGTTGCACGTTTTGACTGATTTATCTTTATGCAGCAAACAACCACACTTCTTCCGTTAGTGTTTTTCTGTTCCCTCTCTCTTCGCTAAAGGACAACCCCCATGAAACAGCGTCAATTAGGTAAAAATGGCCCTCTGGTCTCGGCAATCGGTCTTGGTTGCATGGGGATGAGTGAGTTTTACACCGCAGCAGGCGCAGGAATTGATGAAAAAGAGTCGCTGGCGACGCTCGACCGTGCACTTGAACTGGGCGTGAATTTTCTGGACACGGCTGACGTCTACGGGCCGCATACCAATGAGGAATTGTTGGGTAAAGCGCTGAAACGACGTCGCGACAAGGTCTTTCTGGCGACCAAGTTCGGCATTGTTCGTGATCCGTCCAACCCCCATGCCCGTGGCACCAACGGTCACCCTGATTATATCCGCCAGTCGGTGGAGGGTAGCCTGAAGCGGCTGGGCACTGACGTTATCGATCTTTACTATCAGCACCGCCCGGATCCTTCCGTGCCGGTAGAAGAAACCATTGGCGCGATGGCTGATCTGGTGCGCGAAGGGAAGATCCGTTATCTCGGCATGAGTGAGACGTCGGTCGGCAATCTGGAACGTGCGCAGAAAGTGCATCCGATCAGCGCGCTACAAAGCGAATACTCATTGTGGACGCGAGATGTCGAAACGGAAATTCTGCCGGTGTGTGAACGTCTGGGGATTGCCTTTGTGGCTTACAGTCCGCTGGGGCGCGGTTTTCTGACCGGTGCAATCCGTTCGCCGGACGCGTTTGGCGAAGATGATTTCCGCCGTCACAACCCGCGTTTTCAAGGGGAAAACTTCGTGAAGAACTTACAGCTGGCAGACAAAATTGGGGAGTTGGCAAAAGAGAAGGGGGTACAGCCTTCACAGTTGGCGCTGGCGTGGGTGCTGTCGCGTAGCCCGAGCATTGTGCCGATCCCTGGCACAAAGCGTCGTCATTATCTTGAGGAAAACATCGCCGCGCTTGATGTCTCCCTGAGTGAAGCCGAAATCGCGGCGATTGAAGCGGTATTTCCTTTCCAAGCCGCAGCAGGTGAACGCTACGGCGCAGAAATGATGCGCATCCTCAAGGAGAATGCTGACGCCTGATTAACGTTTTTTCTTTTTAGTGTCGCGCGGTGTACGGCCTAACGTTGCCTGATAGACTTTAAAGCGGGCATTTTGCGCCAGCACTTCATGGCTACCAAAGGTGGCGTCCAGCAGAGCCGCATAAGGCAGGAATGAGTTGGCAACAATGCGTAGATGGCCGCCGACATTCAGGTGCTTCGCGGCGCCACGGATCAGTTGTTCTGCGGCGTGCAGGCTGGTTTGCAACCCTTCATGGAACGGAGGGTTGGAGATGATCATGTCAAATCGCCCGGCGATGTCGGAATAGACGTTGCTGGCGATCACTTCACCCGACAAGTCATTCGCGGCAAGCGTGGCGCGGCTGGCTTCGATGGCCGCAGCGCTGACGTCGCTCAGGGTGATTTTCATTTTTGGTGAATAGGTGGCCAGTACCGCCGCCAGCACGCCGGAACCACAGGCGATATCCAGCACTTTACCTTTCACCGGCTGATCAAAGCTGTTGATAAGCAGCAGGCTGCCGCTGTCGAGACCTTCACGGCTGAATACGCCCGGCAAGGTTTTGATGGTGACTTCTTCAACCATGTAAGTATCCCACCACTCTTCGGCGTTAAACTCAGGTTGCTTCTCCAGACGGCCGTGATACAAACCGCAACGACGCGCGCTGTCGATTTTGCTCACTTCGCAAATATCTTCCAGCACGGTGTCTGCGCTGCGAACGCCGCAGCGGTTTTCACCGACCACGAACACATCAATGCCGACCGGCAGCTGTGACAGCAGATTGAACAGCTGGAATTTGGCTTCCTGCTTGCTCTTCGGCCAGTAGTAGATCAACAGGTCGCTTGGCGCGATAAATTCGGCATCAGCCAGCAGGCTGAACTGCACATTATCCTGTAGTGAACCGCCCAGCATCTGTGCGTGGTGGTATTGGTTAGTGTGAACGCGGACCTCTTCGGCACCGGTTTCTTCAGCGAAATTCGCCGGTAAATCATCTTGTAAGTCACCGGCAAACAGCACGCGGCGCCCTGTAAATTCGTCACTGTGGCGCAGTATTACTTCACTTGCCGGGGTTAATGCAGACATCAGGTTATGGCTCCTCAGGAATATAGCCCGGCATTATATACCCAAAAGCATTTGAGTTGCAGGAAGGCGGCAAGCGAAAGAACCCGAATCACTGACTAAAGTCAGTGATTCGGGTGAGTAAGTGCAGCCAACCGCACCAGCAACTCGAAGGATGAAGGCTATAGAGGTTTATTGGCGCACGTTCGACTGTTTTGCTAGCATGGCGCGGCATTATCGTAAATAAGCGGTGTGAATTAACCGGCGCGAATCTTCAGAGTGATCGCTCGCCAACAGACAGGAATGGGCATGGCATCAAGACGAGACTGGCTGTTACAACAGATGGGGATCACGCAGTGGACGCTGCGAAAACCGGCTGTTTTACAAGGTGAAGTGGCGGTCAGCCTGCCGGAAAATACGCGCCTGCTGATTGTCGCCGACGTCCCACCCGCTGGCGATGACCCTCTGGTCACCGACGTGCTGAGAACATTGGCACTCGCGGCTCAGCAGGTATATCACCTGACGCCGGAACAGGTCGCAATGCTGCCTGAAGGCACTCACTGCAATATATGGCGACTGGGCATCAACGCACCGTTAGCGGTCGAAGGCACGCAGTTATCCAGCCCGGCGCTGTCCGAGCTTTATCAAAACGCCGGCGCCAAACGCGCGCTCTGGCAGCAGATTTGTGAAAATGAACAGCATTTCTATCCTGACGCCCACTGATTTACCCCGCGCTTTTCAGATTGAAAACGCCAGCCATGCTTTTCCATGGACAGAAAAAACGCTGGCCAGCAATCAGGGTGAGCGCTATCTCAACCTGAAAATAATGCAGGGTGAGCAGATGGCCGGCTTCGCCATCACCCAGACAGTGCTCGACGAAGCGACCCTGTTTAATATCGCCATCGACCCGGCCTTTCAGCGCCAGGGATTAGGCCGCACGTTGCTCGAAGAGGTGATCAGTCAGCTCGAAAAACGCGATGTCGTGACGCTCTGGCTTGAAGTTCGCGCCTCGAACAGCAAAGCTATCGCGCTGTATGAAAGCCTCGACTTCAATGAAGTCTCTGTCCGCCGCAATTACTATCCCGCCGCACAAGGTCGCGAAGACGCCATCATGATGGCGCTGATACTGGGCTGAAACCGCCGATGGCCCCAAAACCTTTGATTGCCCATCCCGGCCAAATCAGTGAAAATAGCCGGCTATAACTTATATTACCGCTTTGCCTGACGTCCTACTGACGTGATGAACCTCTGGTGTAATACACAGCAGTGCAGGGCGGCCAACCGAAGAAACGTGAAAAACATGTCTCCAAGTGAATTCGCCCTCGAAGTGGCTAAGCGACGTACCTTTGCCATTATTTCTCACCCCGATGCGGGTAAAACGACGATCACTGAAAAAGTGTTGTTATTCGGCAACGCCATTCAGACCGCCGGTACGGTAAAAGGCCGTGGTTCCAACAACCACGCGAAATCCGACTGGATGGAAATGGAGAAACAGCGTGGGATTTCCATCACCACGTCAGTAATGCAGTTTCCCTATAAACAGTGCCTGGTCAATCTGCTCGATACCCCGGGACACGAAGACTTCTCCGAGGATACGTACCGTACTCTGACCGCCGTTGACTGCTGTCTGATGGTGATCGATGCCGCGAAAGGCGTCGAAGACCGGACGCGTAAGCTGATGGAAGTTACCCGTCTGCGTGATACGCCGATCCTGACGTTTATGAACAAACTCGACCGTGATATCCGTGATCCAATGGAAGTGTTGGACGAGGTGGAGCGTGAGCTGAAAATTGCCTGTTCACCTATCACCTGGCCTATCGGTTGCGGCAAGTTGTTTAAAGGCGTTTACCACCTTTATAAAGACGAAACCTATCTGTACCAGACCGGTAAAGGCAGCACCATTCAGGAAGTGCGCATTGTTAAAGGGTTAGCTAACCCGGATCTCGACACCGCGGTGGGTGAAGACCTCGCTAAACAGCTGCGTGAAGAACTGGAACTGGTGCAGGGCGCATCGCACGAATTTGATCACGAAGCCTTTATCAGCGGCGACTTAACGCCGGTCTTCTTTGGTACTGCGCTGGGTAACTTCGGTGTGGATCACATGCTTGATGGTCTGGTGGAGTGGGCGCCAGCGCCGATGCCGCGTAAAACTGACCTGCGTGAAGTAAAAGCGGACGATGAGAAATTCACCGGTTTCGTGTTTAAGATCCAGGCCAACATGGACCCTAAACATCGCGACCGCGTGGCATTCATGCGCGTAGTGTCCGGTAAATATGAAAAAGGCATGAAACTGCGTCAGGTGCGTACCGGCAAAGACGTCGTTATCTCCGATGCGCTGACCTTTATGGCAGGCGACCGTTCGCACGTGGAAGAAGCTTATCCGGGCGATATTATCGGCTTGCATAACCACGGCACCATTCAGATTGGCGATACCTTTACTCAGGGCGAGAACATGAAGTTCACCGGTATCCCGAACTTCGCGCCTGAAATGTTCCGTCGTATCCGCCTGCGCGACCCGCTCAAACAGAAACAGCTGCTCAAAGGGCTGGTACAGCTTTCTGAAGAAGGCGCGGTTCAGGTGTTCCGACCTATTGCCAATAACGATCTGATCGTGGGTGCGGTAGGTGTGCTGCAGTTTGAAGTGGTCGTCGCACGTCTGAAAAGTGAATACAACGTTGAAGCGATTTACGAGTCAGTCAACGTCACCACGGCGCGCTGGGTTGAATGCAGCGACGTGAAGAAATTTGAAGAGTTCAAGCGCAAGAGTGAAGTCAACCTTGCGCTGGACGGTGGCGATAATCTGACCTATATCGCGCCGACCATGGTGAACCTGAACCTGGCTTCTGAGCGTTATCCTGAAGTGACATTCCGTAAAACCCGCGAGCATTAATTTCTCTTTTTGTCTGGTTTTACCTCTGAAGACGGCCACTGCGCCGTCTTTTTTTATCCATTCCCTCTCATTTTTGATCACCCTTCACATTTTTATTCTGCGTTCCCTTGCGGTTTTTGACCAAAAAATAAGCAAAAATGCTGGCATTTCTTAGGACTTGTCTGCATTCGGGCCTGTAATCAATGATCCCCCTACTGTTTTGCGCATTCTTGACTATATTAAATGTGTGTTCAGGAAACGGTGGCTTAAAGCACTGCTTTGAAGTCACGATGCAGATACTTATATCGAAAGGCGATGAAAATCCCGAATAAAATGAAGTAGTCTGCTGCGAAATTACCACTCAGCAAAACATTTTGTTAGAAAGCGCCACCAAGAATGTGGCGTACAGAGCCTGAGATTAGGGCTCATAAACTGAAAGGAAGAAATCGATGAAAAATTCTAAATTTGCCTATTCCATGATGGCTGTTGTTCTGGGTACCGCACTGATGAGCGGTAGTGCACTTGCTGCAACCACCACTGATAGCGCAGGCGCAAAAATCGATAGTTCCATGAAGAAAGTTGATAACTACATGGGCGACAGCGCCACCACAGCAAAAGTGAAAAGTGCTCTGGTCGATGATAAAGCGATCAAAAGCAGCGACATCTCTGTAAAAACGGATAGCGGTGTTGTCACGCTGAGCGGTTTTGTTGGTTCACAGGCAGAGGCTGAACAGGCTGTTGCCGTCGCAACCAAAGTTGAAGGCGTGAAATCCGTCAGCGACAAACTGCATACTAAAGACAGCAAAGACCAGTCCGTTGCGGGTTATGCAGGTGACACCGCCACCACGACGTCCGTGAAAGCCAAACTGCTGGCTGACGATATCGTCCCATCACGGATGGTGAAAGTTGAAACCACCGACGGCGTTGTACAGCTGTCCGGTTCTGTAAAAGATCAGGCTCAGTCTGACCGTGCAGAAAGCGTTGCCAAGACCGTTGACGGCGTGAAAAGCGTTAAAAACGACCTGAAGGTCGCACCATAAGCTTTTCGGTGCAGCAGTAATGAGTTGAAATTGAAGTAAAGATTGCCCGCTACAGGGCGGGCGATCTGCTCTTATGAAGTCAGCATCAACACACTATAAAACAGAACACATGGGGCTTTAGGGCCTGAGAAAGTTGCCAGTTTTTCTTCCATTTTTATTTTTGCAGCTATCTTTAAAAAGTAAGCATTTTTATTATCCGACCAAAACGGGTTTTAAAAAGCCAAATAGAAAAGTTTGAAACTGGGTTTAGGCCCGGAATATTGGGTACACCATGTGATGGGCAAAAGTTAAAATAGGGTAAGGAGAAGCTTATGTTTCGTTGGGGCATTATATTTCTAATCATCGCGTTAATCGCGGCGGCACTTGGTTTTGGTGGTCTGGCGGGTACAGCTGCCTGGGCTGCAAAAATCGTCTTCGTAGTGGGTATCATTCTGTTCCTGATCAGCTTGTTTACCGGACGTAAACGACTCTGACATTCCGACGGAAAGAATAAGCACTGAGTAGACTCCTGCCGGAGATTAGGTCGTACACTGTTAAATCGAAAGTGGTTAACAGAAAGTAACGATTTAATCTCCGGTATTTTATTAGAAAATTACCGAACTGAAAAAGACAAGGTATGCTCTGAGGTGAGTCGCATAGATTTTGCGGCCTGTTCACTGAGGGGAAGGCGTTGGGATACAGAATACCTGTCACGCTCGGCAATATTGAACCGCTGGCGTACAAACCTTACAAACCTGGCAAGATTGCGCTGGTCTGTGAAGGCGGGGGGCAGCGGGGAATTTTCACCGCGGGCGTGCTGGACGAATTTCAGCGTGCGGGTTTTAATCCGTTTGATCTGTTTATTGGCACCTCAGCGGGTGCACAAAATCTCTCGGCCTTTGTTTGCGGCCAGCCGGGTTACGCGCGACGCGTTATTACCCGTTACACCACCAGTTCTCACTTCTTTAACCCATTGCGTTTTGTGCGCGGCGGGCATCTTATCGATCTCGACTGGCTGGTGGATCAAACCTCCCAAAATATGCCGCTGGCGATGGACTCCGCTGAAAAGTTGTTGATCGATGGCCGTGAATTTCTGATGTGCGCCTGCCGCAGTGATGACTACTCTGCCAACTATTTTGCCCCTACGCGCGAAAATTGGCTGCCGGTGATCAAAGCATCCAGCGCTATTCCTGGGTTCTATCGTATGGGCGTCGAGCTCGACGGTATCAGCTATCAGGACGGTGGCATCAGCGATGCGATTCCGGTTGAAGAGGCGTACCGGCGCGGCGCGGATACCATTGTGGTTATCCGTACCGTACCGTCGGCGATGTTCTATACGCCGCAGTGGATGAAGCGAATGGAGCAATGGCTGAGTGAAAGCAGCCTGCAACAGCTGGTGCGCATGATGCAGCATCACGAAAGCAGCTATCACCGCATTCAGCAGTTCATCGAAAACCCGCCGGGTGATCTGCGTATTTTTGAAATTTTCCCACCGAAGCCGCTGGCCAGTCATGCTTTAGGCAGCCGCTTACCGGCGCTGAATCAGGATTATCATCTCGGCCGTCGCTGCGGTCGTTACTTCCTGTCGGCGGCTTCGCACTGGTTTATTCCCCGCGAGAACGAGCACCCGATGCCCTTTATCACGCCGCGTAAAACCCGGCCGAAACGCGTGGTGCTGCCACAGGAGCATCCGGACAATGTCATTCCTATCGCGGCGGCGGCCAATGCCCTCGAGCAGATCATTCTCGATCCGGCGGTGCTTACGGATATGGTTGCCGACGGCGGCATGGTGCGTCCGGCGGCCAGTGCGTTTCAGCATGACAGCCAACACGCTGCTCACAATGCGGCTCACCAAGACATTCCACACCACGATGAGAGCAACTATAACGAGGGCGAGAACTTGTGAGTTTTCACCTGATCGATACGCACTGCCATTTCGATTTCCCCCCGTTTACCGGCGCTGAAACGGAAAGTCTGCAAATGGCAGAGGCGGCCGGCGTACGTCAGTTAATTGTTCCGTCGGTCACCGCAGATCGCTTTCAGGGCGTGCTGAAGCTGGCAAAAAAACATCCGCAGGTTTTCGCCGCACTCGGGCTGCACCCGATATATATCTCTCAACATAAAGACGCTGACCTCGAGTTACTCGACGCCTGGCTCGCTAACCGTGATGCCAGACTGGTGGCGGTGGGAGAGATTGGTCTGGATCTTTATTTGGAGCAGCCACAGTTTGAACGCCAGCAACGGCTGCTAAAAGCACAGTTCGCGCTGGCAAAGCGTGAAAATTTGCCGGTGATCCTGCATTCACGCCGCAGCCACGATCAGCTTGCGGCAATGCTGCGTCAGGCGCAGCTTCCGGCTACCGGTGTCGTTCACGGATTTGCTGGCAGCCTGTCGCAAGCGCTGGCATTTGTGAAACTGGGATTTGCTATCGGCGTTGGCGGTACCATCAGCTACCAACGGGCGCAGAAGACCCGCCACGTCATGGCGCAACTTCCTCTTACCTCTCTGCTGTTGGAAACCGATGCACCGGATATGCCTTTGCAAGGTTTTCAGGGGCAGCCTAACCGACCCGAACGCGCGGAGTCAGTCTTTGAAGTCCTGTGTGAGTTGCGTAACGAACCCCCGCAGCAAATTGCTGATACGTTGCTCGACAACACCCGCCGCATTTTTTCCCTGCCTGTCTGAGTATTTCACCTGTCCTGCTATTTGCGTAAAAACTCATTTTGTTATTTAAATAACATTTATTGTATTGATATAGCTCTTTGATGCCAACTCTCAAGTTTGTTTGGCGTAATGGCTTTCTTTGTTAATGTTATTATTATAACATTCGTTATGTGGTTACCGGTCGGTAGCCGCAGAGTGAGTGCCCCGCATCCTGTTGTCATGAAACGGGTATACACTCTTAATTCAGGCCAAATTCTGAGCATAGAACCGGCGTTGTGTGACTCTGGTCTCATTTCGTCAAGTAACGTTGCAATGGGTTTTCATAATGTGTGAAATACTGCACATAACAACCCGATGTGACGTGTTCAAATAGTCACAACGAATTGGCTGATGCCAATCCAAGTGCGGTGAGAAGGATCTCAATTGCCAGCGAAAATGATGTATCCCGTTTTCGTTCGCTATCTTCATGGAACCAAGTCCGCTCGCCAACCGTGCAGAATTCTGCTGACGCCCTCAGGCTCACGATGAATTCATGACTGTATGCTCAGTTCTGGCTGGTCGCTGGAATTGAAAATTGTTGGAGAGTTTTATGACCGATTTAACCGCCGCAGCACAACGTGCTCTGAACCTGATGGACTTAACGACCCTGAATGACGACGACACTGACGCAAAAGTGATCGCACTGTGTCATCAGGCAAAAAGCCCGGCTGGCAACACCGCTGCTATCTGCATTTATCCGCGTTTCATTCCTGTTGCCCGCAAAGCACTGCGCGAGCAGGGTACGCCGGACATCCGTATCGCTACCGTCACCAACTTCCCACATGGCAACGATGACATTGATATCGCCGTAACGGAAACCCGTGCTGCTATTGCCTATGGCGCAGACGAAGTTGACGTGGTGTTCCCTTACCGTGCGCTTATCGCCGGTAACGAGCAGGTTGGTTTTGAGCTGGTCAAACAGTGTAAAGAAGCCTGCGCTGCCGCCAACGTACTGTTGAAAGTGATCATTGAAACCGGTGAGCTGAAACAGGATTCCCTGATACGTAAAGCGTCCGAAATTGCTATCAAAGCCGGCGCAGACTTCATCAAAACCTCAACCGGCAAAGTGCCTGAAAACGCTACGCTGCACAGCGCTGAGCTGATGATGAGCGTTATCGCTGAAATGGGCGTGGGCAAAAAAGTGGGCTTCAAGCCTGCCGGTGGCGTAAAAACCGCTGAAGATGCTGCACAATATTTGGCACTGGCTGACCGCCTGCTGGGCCGCGAATGGGCCGATGCGCGCCACTTCCGTTTCGGTGCTTCAAGCCTGTTGGCAAGCCTGCTGACAACGCTCGGCCATGCTGATCAAAAATCTACCAGCAGCTACTGATCGTTAATGCCTAAGTGGGTTCAGCTTGCTGAACCCCTGCCATAGAACATCAGTAACTCCCCCTACACGCCTAGTCATAAAGGAGCACTCCGTGTTTCTCGCCCAAGAAATTATTCGTAAAAAACGTGACGGACAACCTTTAAGCGAAGAAGAAATTCGCTTTTTCATCAACGGTATTCGTGATAGCCAGGTTTCCGAAGGTCAGATCGCCGCATTAGCGATGACCATCTATTTCAACGACATGAACATGAAAGAACGCGTGGCGCTGACCATGGCAATGCGTGATTCCGGTACCGTCCTTAACTGGAAAAGCCTCAATCTTAACGGCCCGATCGTGGACAAACACTCCACCGGCGGCGTGGGTGATGTGACCTCGCTGATGCTGGGTCCGATGGTTGCCGCCTGCGGTGGCTATGTACCGATGATCTCCGGACGTGGCCTGGGTCATACCGGCGGTACGCTGGACAAACTGGAAGCCATCCCAGGTTTTGATATCTTCCCGGACGACAACCGTTTCCGCAGCATTATTCAGGATGTCGGCGTGGCGATCATCGGCCAGACCAGCTCGCTGGCCCCGGCGGATAAACGCTTCTATGCGACCCGTGATATTACCGCGACCGTTGACTCTATTCCGCTGATCACCGCCTCTATCCTGGCCAAAAAGCTGGCTGAAGGTCTTGATGCGTTGGTGATGGACGTGAAAGTGGGCTCTGGCGCATTTATGCCGACCTATCAGCTGTCGCAGGATCTGGCACAGGCTATCGTCGATGTTGCCAACGGCGCGGGTTGTAAAACCACCGCGCTGCTGACCGACATGAACCAGGTGCTGGCTTCCAGCGCGGGTAACGCGGTTGAAGTGCGCGAAGCGGTGCGATTCCTGACCGGTGAATACCGTAACCCACGTCTGCTGGAAGTCACGATGGCGCTGTGCGTCGAAATGCTGATCTCCGCTGATCTGGCGAAAGACGATGCTGATGCCCGCCGTCAATTGCAGGCCGTGCTCGACAACGGCAAAGCGGCAGAAATCTTCGGCCGCATGATTGCGGCACAGAAAGGGCCGACCGACTTCATGGAGCGCTACGATAGCTATCTGCCGCAGGCTACGTTGAGCAAGCCGGTTTACTCAGAGAAAGCCGGTATCGTCAGTGCAATGGATACCCGCGCGCTCGGTATGGCTGTGGTCTCCCTGGGCGGCGGTCGTCGTCGCGCAACGGATGCCATCGACTACAGTGTCGGTTTGACCCACATGGCGCAGCTCGGCCAGAAAGTGGATACCCAGCAGCCGCTGGCAATGATTCACGCCAACAGCGAAGAAGCCTGGCAGCAGGCTGCGGAAGAAGTGCGCCGTGCGGTGGTCCTCAGTGACAAAGCGCCGGAAAGCACCCCGGTTATCTACCGTCGCATCAACTAACGCTGTATCCGTTAACAAAATTAAACGTGGGGTTGAAAAAGATTCATGATGCCCCCAAATCAATATGATCAGTGTGTCGGTCTGTCACCGACGCACGCAACGAATAACCAAGCGTGGGAGTGCAAGATGAAACGTACGTTTATCATGGTATTGGACTCATTTGGTATTGGTGCCAGTGAAGATGCTGAGAAATTCGGTGATACAGGTTCTGACACACTGGGACATATTGCTGCTGCCTGCGCCCGTGGCGAGGCCAATGTGGGTCGTCAAGGTCCTCTGAATCTGCCTAACCTGACCCGTCTGGGTCTTGCGAAAGCGGCAGAAGAATCCACCGGTAAACTCCCTGAGGGGATGGACGGTAATGCAGAAATCACCGGTGCTTATGCTTACGCCAGTGAACTCTCTTCCGGTAAAGACACGCCGTCTGGCCACTGGGAAATCGCCGGTGTGCCTGTGTTGTTTGACTGGGGCTACTTCAGCGATACCACCAACAGCTTCCCACAGGAGTTGCTCGATATTCTGGTGAAACGCGGCAATCTGCCGGGTTACCTCGGTAACTGTCACTCTTCTGGTACCGTTGTACTGGACGAACTTGGCGAAGAGCACATGAAAACCGGTAAGCCGATTTTCTACACTTCTGCGGACTCCGTCTTCCAGATCGCCTGCCACGAAGAGACTTTCGGGCTGGACCGTCTGTATGAACTGTGTGAAATTGCCCGTGAAGAGCTGACCAAAGGTGGCTACAACATCGGCCGCGTTATTGCGCGTCCGTTCCTTGGCGACAAAGCGGGTCATTTCGAACGTACCGGTAACCGTCATGATTTAGCGGTAGAGCCACCGGCACCGACTATCCTGAAAAAACTGGTCGAAGAGAAAAATGGCCACGTCGTGTCCGTCGGTAAAATCGCGGATATCTATGCGCAGGTCGGTATTACTAAGAAAGTCAAAGCGACCGGTCTGGATGCGCTGTTTGACGCCACCATCAAAGAGATGAAAGAAGCGGGCGACAAAACCATCGTCTTTACCAACTTCGTTGATTTCGACTCCTCTTACGGCCACCGCCGTGATGTACCGGGTTATGCCGCTGCGCTGGAACTGTTTGACCGCCGTCTGCCGGAACTGCTGGAGCTGGTAAAAGAAGATGACATCATCATCTTCACCGCTGACCACGGTTGCGACCCAACCTGGCGCGGTACCGATCACACCCGTGAGCATATCCCGGTGTTGATCTACGGCCCGAAAGTGAAACCAGGTTCGCTGGGTCATCGCGAGACTTTCGCGGATATCGGCCAGACCGTCGCGAAGTATTTTGACCTGTCGCCAATGGACTACGGCAAATCTATGCTGTAAACCCTGCGTCTTTCGCGTTGTAGCGTTGTTGGCTTCGCGCCTGGCTACAACGTGAAATCCATTGTATTTGTACCTCTGTGAATTTTTCATAAAAATTGAAGGAAAATAAGAATGGCAACTCCACACATTAATGCCGCAATGGGCGATTTCGCTGACGTAGTTTTGATGCCGGGCGACCCACTGCGCGCTAAGCATATTGCTGAAACTTTCCTCAAAGATGTTAAGCAAGTCAACGACGTGCGCGGCATGTTGGGCTTCACCGGCACGTACAAAGGCCGCAGAATCTCTGTGATGGGCCACGGTATGGGCATTCCTTCCTGCTCAATTTATGGCAAAGAGTTGATCACCGAATTCGGCGTGAAAAAGATTATTCGCGTGGGTTCTTGCGGTGCAGTACGTGCTGATATCAAACTGCGTGACATCGTAATCGGTATGGGTGCCTGTACGGACTCCAAAGTGAACCGCATGCGTTTCAAAGACCACGACTACGCTGCCATTGCCGATTACGACATGGTGCGTAACGCTTCTGATGCCGCGAAAGCGAAAGGCATCAATGCCCGCGTGGGTAACATCTTCTCTGCTGACCTGTTCTACACGCCGGACCCGCAAATGTTCGACGTGATGGAAAAGTACGGCATTCTGGGTGTCGAAATGGAAGCTGCCGGTATCTACGGCGTGGCAGCAGAGTTCGGTGCTAAAGCGCTGACCATCTGTACTGTTTCCGACCACATTCGTACCCACGAACAAACCACCGCTGAAGAACGTCAAACCACCTTCAACGACATGGTTGAAATCGCGCTGGAATCCGTTCTGCTGGGTGATAAAGAGTAAGCTCTTTTTCTCCTGTAAGACGTAAAAACGGGGACTTTTTAAGTCCCCGTTTTCTATTCAATTTTTTGGCTTATTCTATTCATTAATGAGTGCGCCGTTACGCGGCTCTCCGCATTTTTAGCAATTTCCTCACTGTTTACCTCGTTTTCCCCCTTGTGTTGCGATATAAATAAATGAATCTTTCTATTCACTTTTCAATTCAAAATACTATTCAACTATGAGTGAGCTTATCGATTTACTGCGTCAGGGAAGTTTGACAGCCAAAGAGATCATGTCCCGGCTGGGGATAAGTCAGGCGACACTCTCAAGAAGAGTCGCAGAGACTGATGATGTGCGAAAAATGGGCCGGGGTAAGTCAACGCGTTACGTGTTACAGCGGGACGTTGACGGGCAAAGTGAATTCCCGCTTTATCAGATCAACGAGGTCGGACATGCGGCCTTAGTGGGTATGCTTTTTTCAGTATGGCCGGCAGAAAATTGTGTGCTGGAAACAAACCTCGGGCAATGCGTAATGTTTGATGGTTTACCCTGGTTCATCACCGATATGCGCCCGCAGGGTTTTTTGGGCCGTGCATGGGGACGTGATATCAGTGAATCACTAGATTTGCCCGAAGACATTACACTCTGGACCGAATCGCAAACCTTGAAAGCACTCTCCAGGCTAGGAAATGAGACGGTTGGAAATATGATTGTTGGGCAACCGGCCTATCAAAAATGGGTACTGAAACCTGCGGAAGTGATGATTACGCAGGAAAATAAAATTTCGGTCTATGAACAATTGGCGGATAAAAGTCTGGCCGGGCAGCAAGTGGGATCGTCAGCCGGTGGGGAGCAACCTAAATTCAGCGGTTATGTTGAACATCAGCAGCGTCCGGCATCGCATGTCTTAGTGAAATTCTCACCCAAAAATGTCAATGAGAATACGCAGCGCTGGGGGGATTTACTCCGTGCTGAAGCCCATGCATTAACGTTATTACAGCGTGCCAGCATCCCGGCAGCGCGGGCGGAGATTTATACCGGTCGTGGGGGGGAAGTTTTTCTTCAGGTTGACCGCTTTGATCGCACAGGTGAAAAAGGGCGCAAAGGTTTGGCCTCTCTGGAAGCTGTCGCTGCCGAATTTGCCGGAGTCAACGGCAGTTGGGTGGCCATTGCGACCAAACTGCAAAAAGAAAAATATCTGTCTAAAGAAACCCTGGAACGCATTGGCGAGCTTTATGCTTTCGGCAAATTGATCGCAAACGGTGACATGCATCAAGGGAATCTGTCCTTTATCGATCCCCCGTTGATTCCTGAAAAGTTCGCTTTTGAATTGTCGCCGGTTTATGACATGTTGCCGATGACCTTCGCCCCCGACAGAAGCGGTAATATGAAGAGGCAGGCCATTTCCATTGTTATTGACCCCGTGGTGTCGAAAGCACAGTGGCTGAAGGTACAACGCTGGGCGACACTTTTTTGGGTCGCCGTGGTCAATGACGCGATGATAAGCGATGCGTTTCGCCAACTGGCCAGCCAGATGCTGGCTCAGGTGGAAGGGCTAACTGCGGAGATTCAGCGGCTGGCTTAATCCCTTCTTTCACGGCTGCGCTTTAGACTGCGGTATGCGGCCTGGGCCGCTTCTTTGGTTTGCGCTTCGGTGGCGGGCTTGGCCGGTGCGACTTCAGCGTCCGGTTCGGTGATATTGAGTGTAGGCGGTGGGCCGAACTCATCCGTCACTTCCTCTTCCGGCTCGTCATCTTCTTTTAACGGTTTGCTGGCGGTCAGCAAGAATGGCGACTGCTGCCAGCGGCTGCGGCGGCCTTGCAACAGTGTGCGGGCGAGAATAATACCGACGCCAAGCGCGGCCAGCATCATCAGGCGCAGCAGGTTGGTGGTGTTATCCACCTGTTTGGATTCCGTCGCCAGTGCGTGCGTGTCCAACGTCAGGCGCAGAAAACCACTCGGACCGTCTTTATCTTCAATCGGTTGAACAATCTGATGGTTGAAATAGCTGCCGGCGCGTTTGCCATCGAGTGCCAGCCGGTCACGGACCGGGACTTTTTCACCTGCGTGTGCGACCAGTGAGCCGTCGAGCTCATAAACGCTGGCATCAAGAATGCGGCTGTTATCGGTAAGTTGATTCAAAATAGTAGAAATCTGCGCGATATCAGCACCATCATTGTCGCTGTCCATCAGTGGAGCCAGCGTAAAGGCCACCTGTTTCGCCAATGTCTGGGCGAGTTGTTCCACCTGCTGGGATCGTGCAAGCTGATGGCCGAGGCTAAAATAGGACGCGCCTTGCATAAGCACAACCAATAAAGCCAGGCAAATCAGTACGATAACCGTTCGATGCAGGCGAAATTTTAGTTTGGCCTTTGCCATTCCATTTCCTTAAGATTTTCGACGACTTTAATGTTGCCAGAAGCGTGAGCTATAGGGTAGCTTGATGCCTCATTTATACTCGGTATCCTTCAGGCAGCCTCTGCGTTGGCCGCCCTGATGCGGCTCGAATGATTTTGGGTATATTGTGCCATCCTTGTTTTCCTACTGCCTTAACCGCCCGACAGGAGTAATCATGCCAAACAGTCTGACCTATTGCGATCTTCCCGCGGAGATCCACCAATGGCCGGGACTTCCCCTTTCCCTTAGCGGCGATGAAGTGATGCCGCTGGACTACCGCGCCGGGCACACTGGCTGGTTGCTGTATGGCAGGAAACTCGACAAAACAAGCATTACGCACTTCCAGCGTCGCTTAGGCCGCGCACTGGTGATTGTCAGCGCCTGGACGGTGGATGACTACCAGGTTATCCGTCTGGCCGGTTCTTTGACCGCCGATGTGGAAGTGCTGGCCGAATCTTTCGAGCTTGACGTCACTCAGCTTGGGAAAGTTCCGCACATGCGCACGCCGGGCCTGTTGGTGATGGACATGGATTCTACCGCGATTGAAATTGAATGCATCGATGAAATCGCCAAGTTGGCGGGTGTCGGTGAACAGGTGGCGGAAGTTACCGAGCGAGCGATGCGCGGTGAACTGGATTTTGCAGCCAGCCTGCGCCAGCGCGTAGCGACCTTAAAAGATGCCGACGCCAGCATTTTGCTGCAGGTACGTGAAACCCTGCCGCTGATGCCGGGCCTGACTCGTCTGGTGGCGCGTTTGCAAGAGCTGGGTTGGCATGTGGCAATCGCCTCAGGCGGTTTTACCTATTACGCAGAATACCTGCGTGACCAGCTGAACCTGACGGACGTGGCGGCCAATGAGCTGGAAGTGCGCGACGGTAAACTGACCGGTCGGGTGATCGGCCCGATTGTCGATGCACAATATAAAGCCGATACCTTACTGAAGCTGGCCGACAAACTGGGCATTGCGAAAGAGCAGACCGTGGCGATTGGCGACGGTGCCAATGATTTGAAAATGATGGCGGTGGCAGGAATGGGCATCGCTTATCACGCTAAACCTAAAGTCTACGAACAGGCTGAAGTGTGCATCCGTCACGCCGACTTAATTGGTGTGCTGTGTATTTTGAGCGGAAGTCTGGCGTAATTTTTTCGACGATTAAACCAAGAGGTACGTTGTGGCGAAAGCAGCAAAACGGGCATTTGTGTGTAATGAATGTGGCGCAGATTATCCGCGCTGGCAGGGGCAATGTAGCGCCTGTCAGGCCTGGAACTCTATTACCGAAATCCGTTTGTCGGCATCGCCGACCGTGGCTCGCAACGAACGTCTGACGGGCTATGCGGGTGATACCGGCGTCAGCCGCGTGCAAAAGCTCTCGGATATCAGTCTCGATGAGATGCCGCGGTTTAGCACCGGTTTGAAAGAGTTTGACCGCGTACTCGGCGGCGGCGTGGTGCCGGGCAGTGCGATTTTGATCGGCGGGAATCCCGGTGCAGGAAAAAGTACGCTGCTGTTGCAGATTTTGTGCAATCTCGGCGAAAACATGAAAACCCTGTACGTCACCGGTGAAGAGTCCCTGCAACAAGTGGCGATGCGTGCGCATCGGCTTGGGCTGCCGACCGCCAATATGAATATGCTATCTGAAACCAGCATCGAACAGATTTGCCTGATTGCCGACCAGGAAAAGCCGAAGCTGATGGTGATCGACTCGATTCAGGTGATGCACATGTCGGACATTCAGTCGTCGCCGGGGACGGTGGCGCAGGTGCGTGAAACAGCCGCCTATCTGACGCGTTTTGCCAAGACGCGCGGCGTGGCAATTATCATGGTCGGCCATGTGACCAAAGACGGTTCTCTCGCCGGGCCAAAAGTCCTCGAACACTGCATTGACTGCTCGGTAATGCTCGACGGCGATGCCGATTCCCGCTTCCGTACTTTGCGAAGCCACAAAAACCGCTTCGGTGCGGTGAACGAACTGGGCGTATTCGCCATGACCGAACAGGGTCTGCGCGAAGTCAGTAATCCTTCGGCGATTTTCCTCAGCCGGGGCGATGAAATCACCTCGGGCAGTTCGGTGATGGTGTTATGGGAAGGGACGCGGCCGCTACTGGTAGAAATTCAGGCGCTGGTCGATCACTCTATGATGGGCAATCCGCGTCGTGTGGCGGTCGGCCTTGAGCAGAACCGGCTGGCGATCCTTCTGGCGGTGCTGCACCGCCACGGTGGGCTGCAAATGGCCGATCAGGATGTGTTCGTCAACGTGGTGGGCGGCGTCAAAGTGACGGAAACCAGTGCCGACTTAGCGTTGTTGCTGTCGCTGGTCTCCAGCCTGCGCGATCGCCCATTGCCACAGGATCTGGTGGTGTTTGGCGAAGTCGGGTTGGCCGGTGAAATACGTCCGGTGCCGAGTGGCCAGGAACGCATCGCCGAGGCCGCCAAGCATGGCTTTAAACGAGCGATTGTCCCTCATGCCAACGTGCCGAAGAAATTGCCTGCCGGAATGCAGGTATTTGGTGTGAAGAAATTGGCCGATGCGCTGTCGATCTTAGACGAATTGTAACAGTGTCAATCTGTTGTTCTGGCCGTGAGCTGTGCTATTTTTGTTTAGCAAACTAAACATAAGGTGAGGACAAGGTATGTCACAGTTCGATTATCTGAAAACAGCCATTAAACAACAGGGACACACCTTACAGCAGGTGGCCGATGCCAGTGGCATGACGAAAGGCTACCTTAGCCAGCTTCTCAACGCGAAAATCAAAAGCCCCAGCGCTCAGAAGCTGGAGGCTCTGCACCGTTATTTAGAACTCGAATTCCCACGTCGTGAGAAAAAAATCGGCGTGGTGTTTGGTAAGTTTTACCCGCTGCACACCGGGCATATCTATCTTATCCAGCGCGCCTGTAGCCAGGTTGATGAGCTGCACTTGATCATGGGTTATGACGAACCCCGCGACCGGTCACTGTTTGAAAACAGTTCAATGTCACAGCAGCCGACCGTCAGTGACCGTCTACGCTGGTTGCTGCAAACCTTTAAATATCAGAAAAATATTCACATCCATTCATTCAATGAAGAGGGGATGGAGCCGTATCCGCACGGCTGGGATGTCTGGAGCCGCGGTATCACTGAGTTTATGGAAAAGAAAGGGATCCACCCGAATACCATTTACTCCAGCGAAGAAAATGATGCGCCGCAGTACCGTACCCATCTGGGGATCGACACCGTGCTTATCGATCCCAAACGCTCATTTATGAAAATCAGCGGGTCGCAAATCCGTCAGGATCCTTTCCGTTATTGGGATTATATTCCGACTGAAGTGAAGCCTTTCTTTGTTCGTACGGTGGCAATACTGGGCGGGGAGTCGAGTGGAAAATCCACGTTGGTCAATAAGTTAGCGAATATCTTTAACACGACCAGCGCCTGGGAGTATGGCCGTGATTATGTCTTCTCGCATCTCGGCGGTGATGAGATGGCGCTGCAATATTCTGACTACGATAAGATCGCGTTGGGTCAGGCGCAGTACATAGATTTTGCAGTTAAATATGCCAACAAAGTTGCCTTTATTGATACCGACTTTCTGACGACGCAGGCGTTTTGTAAGAAATACGAAGGCCGGGAACATCCCTTTGTGCAGGCGTTGATGGATGAATACCGTTTTGATCTGGTGATCCTGCTGGAAAATAATACCCCCTGGCTTGCCGATGGATTACGCAGCCTCGGCAGCACTACAGACCGCATGGTATTCCAGAACCTGTTAATCGATATGCTGAAAGAAAATAACGTCAACTATGTCCGTGTTGAATCCTCGGACTACGATCAACGTTTCCTCGAATGCGTTGAGCTGGTGCAGGCCATGCTGGCCGCCGACACTAGCCGGGTAAACCATCCGCTAAAATAGACAGTCCCGCCACAAAATCCCCTGCATGCCCTCACTTTTTTGACGTCGGGGCATTTTATTTTTGTGATGACCAATCACTCATAGATAAAATAACCACAAAGCTCTCCTTTTACGCTCCAGAGATAAACCCAACGTTATTTTAATTGAATATTAATTAATGCGGCTTGTAACAAGCTATAAAAATTAATGATTTTATTCAATGTGTTATGAAGTGACTGCTTCATGATGGTTTCATTACGCATTTAATGCGTAATGCCTGTCCTGAAAATAAAAATAGAGTGTGCCGGTTCAGAATTATTTCGCGGATTATACTTATCCGATATGCCTGCTGGGGTGGGCTTTTTAAGGTGAGCAGAATGAATTCATCGTTCAAGTTCTGGGGGACGGCAGTGGCCTGCGGTGTGGGTGCTTTTGCGCTGGCCAGCGTCCTTTTTATCAAAGGTTGGTTCCCGGTAAATTCTCTGGCTGAAAGTGTTCCTGCTCAGGTCAGCACACAACCGGCGCCTACCAGCGCAGTCGCAGCGCCCTCACCGGTGGCCGCGACGGCACCACCGACGTATACGCAGGCACAAATCGATCAATGGGTAGCGCCGGTGGCGCTCTACCCGGATGCCCTGCTGTCGCAGGTGCTGATGGCGTCGACTTACCCAACCAATGTTATTCAGGCGGTACAGTGGTCGCGTGACCACCCGCAATTGCAGGGGGATGCCGCGGTTAAAGCCGCCGCCAGTGAGCCCTGGGACCCCAGCGTAAAATCTCTGGTTGCCTTCCCGCCGTTACTGGCCTTGATGGGGGAGGATCCTGTTTGGGTGCAAAACCTGGGCGATTTGTTCCTGGCACAACCGGCTGATCTGATGGACAGCGTGCAGAAGTTCCGCCAGATAGCCCAGAAGAGCGGGGCGCTGAAAAGCACGCCTCAGCAAAAAGTGATCGTTAAGGCACCGGCACCGGGTAATACGACGGTAGTGAACGCAGCACCGCAGACCATTATTATTGAATCTGCGGATCCGCAGGTGGTTTACGTGCCGAGCTATAACCCGAATGTTGTTTATGGTACCTGGCCAACACCCGCTTATCCGCCGGTCTATCTGGCTCCACCGCCGGGTGAGCAGTTTGTGAATGGCATGGCATCGGGCATTGGTTTTGGGGTCGGCGTGGCGGCAACCTATGCCATTTTTGGCAGCATTGATTGGGATGATGACCACCATCATGATGATCATCACGATGACCACCACGACGACGGACATCATGACAATGGTTACCACGGCGGGCAGCAGAACAATTTCATCAACGTGAATACCAATAATTACAACCGGGTATCAGGCAACAATAATGTGGTCAATCGTCCCGGTAATGCAGGTAACACGTCCTGGCAGCATAATCCGGCCTTTAATGCCGGTACGCCAAACCATCCGACCAACCTCGGTGGTGCTACACAGAATCAGGCGCTCAATCGTGCGGCCCAGCGCAATAATTATAGAGGCTTCGACAGCGCGGCAAGCGGGCAAACGACCGCACAGCGTCGCCAGCAGGCGGCGTCAGTGGTGAACAGCCATACAGGACGCGCGGCAACAACAACCGCTCCGCGCCCGGCGGCGGCGCACAATAATCCGGTTAACCACACTCAGACGCATACCGGGTCTGGACGTCAGATGCCCGCGCAGAACCACACTCATCAGCAGATGCAAAATGTTCACCCGAACAATATGATGAATCAGTCGCACAGCTCGGCTTTCAGCGGTAACTCCAGTCGTTCGCCGTCGTGGCAGCAGCAAGAGGCACGCGGCAGTAAGAGCCGTCAGCAAATGCGGTCACGCCCTGCTAACGCAGAACCTGTGCATTTGCACCGTCGCTAGTGCGAAGAGGAAAAAGAATGAAAAAGTTTAGCCATATTCTGATCTCGGCGGGGTTGCTTATGTTGCCTCTGAGTGCTTTCGCGCAGCTCTATTTCAGCAGCCCCGATCTGGCAGCGCAGGCGCTGGTGAAAGCGGTGGGCGCACATGATGACGCGGCGTTACAGCAGTTGCTGGGCGATGACTGGCAGGATTATCTGCCGGAAAAAGATGTCGATCCGGATGCCGTAACACGCTTTTTGCGCGACTGGAAAGTGTCACATAATCTGGTTTCGCAGGGGGATGTTGCCCATCTGAATGTGGGCGCTGAAAACTGGCAACTGCCGATCCCGATGGTGAAAACGGCTGAGGGCTGGTCCTTTGACATGCAAAAGGGCGCGGCGGAAATTGAAACCCGTACCATCGGCAGAAATGAGTTATCCGCTATCCAGGCCGTCACGGCTTATACCGATGCGCAGCAACAGTACTGGCAAACCGCCGGTGATCCTCCGCACTATGCCCAAAAGTTGATCAGCAGTGAAGGGCAGCGCGATGGTCTTTACTGGCCGGTCAAAGAGGGAGACGTTCCCAGCCCGCTCGGCCCGGCTTTCGGCAACGATCAATCCGGTTCTGATTATCACGGTTACTACTTCCGGATCCTGACAAAGCAAGGGGAAAACGCCGATGGCGGCAAACTCAGCTATCTCGATAACGGACAGATGACCAAAGGTTTTGCGTTGATCGCTTGGCCGGCCGCTTATGGGCACACCGGGATCACCAGCTTTATGATCAATCAGAAAGGCGTGGTCTATCAGAAGGATATGGGCGATGACACGGATGCGCAGGCGCGTAAGATAGACAGTTTTGATCCCGACGACAGCTGGCAGGCGATTGACGAGCAACCTTAATCATCAGTGCAGCCAGAGGGGAAAACAAACCCCGTAACAGCCGTTACGGGGTTTTTCTTTACTAAAATCAGAAGGCGACGACAACCTTGCCCTGCATATGGCCGTCGAGCACTTTGGCGTGGGCGGCTTCGATGCTTTCGACGCTCAGGCCGTGCAGTGTTTCGCTCAGTGTGGTTTGCACTTTGCCTGCATCGACCAGCGCGGCGACTTGTTTGAGGATCTCACCCTGCTCGGCGATGTCCGGCGTATTGAACATGCTGCGGGTGTACATCAGTTCCCAGTGCAACGCTGCGCTTTTCAGCTTCAACGTATTCATATCCAGCGGCTTTTCATTTTCGACGATAGTACAAATGTGGCCCATTGGCGCAATCAGATCGCTGATTGCTGCCCAGTGGCCGTCGGTATCGTTCAGGCAGAGAATGAAATCGACCTGTTTGATGTCATGCTTAGCCAGTTCAGCTTGCAGATCTTTATAGTTCACGGTGATATCAGCACCACGATCCAGACACCATTGGGCTGACTCCGGGCGTGACGCCGTGGCGATGATTTTAACGTTGCTGCGCAATGCAGCAAACGGGATCGCCAGTGAGCCGACACCGCCAGCTCCGCCGATGATCAGCAGGGTTTTGTCGGCAGAGGCATGCTGAATACGCAGATGTTCGAATAGTGCTTCCCAGGCGGTCAGCGTCGTTAATGGCATCGCCGCCGCTTGTGCCCAGTCGAGGCTTTTCGGTTTGACCGAAACAATGCGCGAGTCAATAAGCTGTTCAGTGGCATTGCTGCCCGAGCGGGTGATGTCACCGGCGTACCAGACTTCATCGCCCACCTTGAAATTCGTCACCGCGCTGCCGACGGATTTGACGATGCCGCTGGCATCCCAGCCCAGAACTTTCGGCACATCCAGACCACTTTTCTGCACGCCTTTGTGCACTTTGGTATCGACGGGGTTGATCGACACGGCTTTCACTTCCACTAGCAGATCAAATTCTTTGGCAACTGGCTGCGGTAATTCGATGGCGATGAAATGGGCCGGGTCTTTCGGGTTCACTGCGATAGCTTTGACAGACATAAGAATTCCTCCATTGGGTATACAGACAGTCTAGCCCTCCAGCGGCAAGCTGATAAGATGGACAATAGATAACAAAGTGTTCGGCTGAGGTGAACAATCATGTTTAAGCAGTTGCAGGATATGGCGCTGTTTGCGCTGGTGGCAGAATGCGGCAGCTTCACTGCCGCCGCCAGTCGTGCCAGTTTACCGAAATCGAGCGTCAGTCAGCGCATCAGCCAGCTGGAGAAATCCCTCGGCCTGCGGTTACTCAACCGCACCACGCGTCAGCTCAATCTCACCTTTGCCGGTGAGCGCTACCTGATCCACTGTCAGGAGATGATGCAGGCCAGTGAACGGGCTGAACTGGCGATCCGCCGTCTGCGCGATAACCCGAGTGGGCGTTTACGCATTACCAGCCCGGCGGGGTTGGGGGCGACGCTGCTGGCACGGATGAACGTCGAGTTTCAGAAACGTTATCCGGAGGTCTCGCTCGAGGTCTCTGTGTCGGATGCCATGGTGGACTTAGTGCAGGAAGGGTTTGATCTGGCGCTGCGCACCGGCAGGCCGCAGGATTCGTCGCTGATTGGCCGCGAATTGGGGCACTGCCCGCGCTATCTTTTGGCCTCACCAGCTTATTTGGCGCAACATCCGGCGCTCGAATTACCGGAGCAGCTGGCTCTGCATCACTGTATCGCGCACCGCGCGTGGGCTGAATGGGTTTTGCATCGCGGTGAAACCTATTATCGCTGGTTACTGTCTGGCGCGCACACTACTGATAATCTGCTTTATGCACGTGAGTGCGCGCTGGCGGGGGCCGGGATCACGCTGCTGCCGGCGTTTTTGTGTCATGACGAAGTGGCACAGGGCACGCTGGTGCGGGTGCTGCCGGAGTGGGAAGCAGAAGGCAACGATCTCTATCTGGTTTACCCCAGCCGTAAGCTGAACTCACCGGCGCTGGCCTGCTTTATTGATTTCATGCTGGATGAGTACGGTTTTTCGAAGAGTTACAGCGAAGCGCTGTCGGGGTAAATATCGGCCATAAAAAAGGCCCGTTTCCGGGCCTTTCAGTGTTGAGAAGAAGATTACTTGATCAGCTTCTTGTACTTGATGCGCTTTGGCTCTAACGCTTCGGCACCTAAAGTCCGCTTTTTGTACTCTTCGTATTCGGTGAAGTTACCTTCGAAGAATTCGACTTTACCTTCATCCTGATAATCGAGGATGTGGGTGGCGATACGGTCAAGGAACCAACGGTCATGGGAAATAACCATCGCGCAGCCTGGGAACTCCAGCAAGGCGTTCTCCAGTGCGCGCAGGGTTTCGATATCCAGGTCGTTGGTCGGTTCATCGAGCAGCAACATGTTGCCGCCAACTTGCAGCAGTTTGGCCAGATGCAGACGGCCACGCTCACCACCGGACAGTTCGCCAACGCGTTTGCCCTGATCCACGCCTTTGAAGTTGAAGCGGCCCACGTAGGCACGGCTTGGCATTTCAGTGGTACCGATGCGCATGATGTCCTGGCCGCCTGAGACTTCTTCCCACACGGTTTTGCTGTTGTCCATGGAATCACGGAACTGATCGACAGACGCTAGTTTGACGGTGTCGCCCAGCTCGATAGTACCGCTGTTTGGCGCTTCTTCGCCTGACATCATGCGGAACAGCGTTGATTTACCGGCGCCGTTCGGCCCGATGATGCCGACGATAGCCCCTTTCGGTACGGAGAAAGAGAGATCGTCGATCAGAACGCGGTCACCGTAAGATTTGCACAGATTGTTCACTTCAACGACTTTATCGCCCAGGCGTGGACCCGGTGGAATAAACAGTTCGTTGGTTTCATTACGTTTCTGGTATTCGGTATTATTCAGCTCTTCGAAGCGTGACAAACGTGCTTTGCCTTTAGACTGCTGGCCTTTTGCACCTTTGCGTACCCACTCCAGCTCTTTCTCAATCGATTTACGACGAGCGGCTTCAGAAGAGGCTTCCTGTGCCAGACGCTGATCTTTTTGCTCCAGCCATGAGGAATAGTTACCTTCCCACGGAATACCTTCACCACGGTCAAGCTCGAGGATCCAGCCGGCGACGTTATCGAGGAAGTAACGGTCATGGGTAATGGCCACAACGGTGCCTTCGAAATCGTGCAGGAAGCGTTCCAGCCACGCCACGGATTCTGCATCCAGGTGGTTGGTGGGTTCGTCGAGCAACAGCATGTCTGGTTTTTCCAGCAGCAGGCGGCACAACGCAACGCGGCGACGTTCACCACCGGACAAGGTAGCGATTTTCGCATCCCAGTCAGCCAGACGCAGCGCATCGGCGGCGCGTTCCAGTTGGTTGTTCAGGTTGTGGCCATCATGTGCCTGAATAATCTCTTCCAGCTTGCCCTGTTCCGCGGCCAGCTTATCGAAATCTGCTTCAGGATCGGCATACAGCGTATAAACCTCATCGAGACGTTTTAACGCGCCCACGACTTCGGAAACTGCTTCTTCCACAGACTCACGAACGGTGTGTTCCATGTTGAGCTGCGGTTCCTGCGGCAGATAGCCAATTTTCAGGTCAGGTTGCGGGCGTGCTTCACCTTCGATATCGGTATCGACGCCAGCCATGATGCGCAACAGCGTAGATTTACCTGAACCGTTCAAACCTAACACGCCGATTTTGGCGCCAGGGAAGAAGCTGAGGGAGATGTTCTTCAGAATATGACGCTTCGGCGGAACCACTTTGCCGAGGCGATGCATTGAGTATACGTATTGAGCCACGTTGTTTTGAGCCTCTTTCTTTGCGAGCCGCGCGCTTTCTGCAAAGGGCAGGCGCTGCGGCGGATTAAAATCAGCCCGCCTAAAAACGGCATGACTGAGAAGTGTTCCGACTGCGAAGTTTAGCCTGTTTCGCTACGCTTCCCAACCTTCAAGCTCACAGGATGCCAAGAATATGGCGTTTGCTGATGTTAATCGCGCCCGCAAAGGCCGCTCAGGCCCGCACCAGGCCGAGATTTTGTGGCGTTATCGCTTGACGAAAGGGACGTACGCGACCGACAAAGACCCCAGATGTCAGGGCATCCGCCAGCTTTACCACGTGATAGATCGCCTGCTTATTCTGCGTTTTGACTTTGCGCTTGATGTTGCCTTTGTGCGAGGAGACAGTCTTCTCTTTGATATTAAGATGTTGAGAAATATGCAGAGTGTTGTGGCCCAACATCCACATTTTCAGGATGTGGGATTCAGTACGGCTTAGGCTCACCGGCGTTAAGTCTGGAATGTCTGATGTGCTATAGACATTTTTCGCCCACAAATTATGCTCAATCAGGCGATTGACCAACTGGGTGCTGATCGATTTTGACAGAATAATGATGTTACGGCGGATCGAAATATAGTTTTGATAGTTCAGGTTTTCTTTGGAAATAAAGATGAAAAACAACGTGTCGGGATGAGCGCTGATCAGTTCACGCAATACTTCACCGATGGCAGGATCAAAGGTAAAGCTATCTTCATTGATAAAGATAATGTCCGCAGAACGATCAGTGCAGGCTGCTTGCAGTTGGCTGATTTCCGTAAATGAAAAAATATCTTTCTTTTTCAGTCCATTAATCTGCAAAAGGCTCCGCAACGCCAGCTGTGTAAAGTGACACTTGTCCACAATGAGCGATGACATTTTATCTACCTATTTTTATGGGCTCTATTCTGTTCCGGCTGATACGGTCATTCATGAAGTGGAAAAAAAGCACGGAGGAAGAGCTTCGTTTTATGAACTAACCTGGTGCGATGAGGCAGGATCCTGCTAAAAAATACAGGCCACGCCGGTGAAAATACCGTGTGCAAACGACGTGGTTGCAGGAAATGCCTTGGGCAATGATATAGAGCGCAGCACAGGGGATGTAAATCAGGAATGAACCTGTAGGGACAAAATGGATGCTATCTGAGACAAAATGAATGAAACCTGAAGGGAAAAGGGCCGAAGGATGACAATTTTAAGCGGTTTATCGTCTGGTATCTGCACCCACATTGCACCACACTGTGTAAAGTTTGTGATGCCGTCGGAAGAGGGCTTCAAATTTAAAAATGAATCGATTAGCGTAGAAGGTGTCTACGCATAGCGGGTCGTCTGTAGGTCCCTTCGGGGGTCGCCGCTGCGGCGCAGCATTTGGTAGTAAGCTCTACAATCAGCGAGGATAAAGGTAAGTATGGTCAAGGTGGACAAATGGCATTTTCTGGCAGTAGGCATGTTGTTGATAACGGTATCCAGTGCGGTAAAAGCTGATTCTTTAGACGGACAGCGTCAACGTTATATGCAAATCAAGCAGGCCTGGGACAGTAACCAGATGGATGTGGTTAATCAACTGATGCCAACCCTTGAGGACTATCCGCTTTATCCCTATCTCGAATATCGTCAGCTGACGCAAAACCTGAGCGTCGCGACCTCGCAACAAGTGAATGATTTCGTCAAAACGCATCCGACGCTGCCGCCTGCGCGTTCACTGCCTTCGCGTTTTGTCAACGAACTGGCGAATCGCCAGGACTGGACTGGCCTGCTGTCGTTCAGCCCGCAGGCGCCAAAACCGGTTGCCGCGCGCTGTAATTATTACTACGCAAAATGGACGACCGGCGACCAGAAAACGGCCATGGATGCGGCAAAAGATATCTGGCTGACCGGCAAGTCACTACCGGGCACCTGTGACAAGCTGTTCACCGTGTGGCAGCAGGCGGGGAATCAAACCGCGCTGACCACGCTGCAGCGCATCGGGCTGGCGATGAAAGAGGGCAATACCAATCTGGTCAGTTTCCTCGCTAAACAGCTGCCGCCGGATTACCAGACCATGCGTGATGCATTGCTGGATCTGCAAAACAACCCGAATACGATTGAAAGTTTCGCCCGCACTGTCGGACCGACGGATTTCACCCGCAATGCGGTAAGCATCGCCTTTACTCGCATCGCCCGTGATGATCTGGATAATGCGCGTTCCATGCTGCCGGTACTGGCCCGTTTACAGAAAATGAGCGACAGCGACAAGTTGGAGTTGGAAGAGACCGTTGCCTGGCGCCTGATGGGCAGCGATGCCACGACGGAACAGGCGAACTGGCGCGACAGCGTGATCCTGCGCAGTCACTCTACGGCGCTGGTGGAGCGCCGGATCCGTATGGCCCTCGCCGCAGGCGATCAAAAGGGGCTGAGCCAATGGATGGACCGCTTACCGGCTGACGCGCAACAGGAAGATGAATGGCGCTACTGGGAAGCATCGGTACTGATCGACCAGGGTAAGCGTACTCAGGGCGAAACGATTTTACGTAAGCTGATGCAGGGACGTGGATTCTACCCGATGGCGGCGGCGCAAAAACTGGGGGTGGCGTATCCGATTCAGGTTTCCGTCGCGACCAAACCGGATGCCAGCCTAGCGAAATTGCCAGAAATTGCCCGCGTTCGCGAACTGATGTATTGGCATATGGACAACCTTGCGCGTACCGAATGGACCTATCTGGTGCTGAGCCGCAGCCAAGAGCAACAGACGGCGCTGGCGCGTTACGCCTTCAATCAGAAGTGGGCCGATCTCAGCGTGCAGGCCACCATTGCCGGTAAGCTGTGGGATTATCTGGAAGAGCGCTTCCCGCTGGCATGGTCGCCTGAATTCCGTCAGGCGACCAACGATAAAGGCATCACGCAGAGTTATGCGATGGCGATTGCCCGCCAGGAAAGTGCCTGGAACCCTGAGGCCCGTTCGCCGGTTGGCGCTGCAGGGCTGATGCAGGTGATGCCTGCGACGGCGCAGCATACGGCCCAGATGTTTAGTATACCGGGTTACAGTAACCCCTCGCAGTTACTGGATCCGCAGATGAACATTACCGTGGGTACTCACTATCTGGAGTACGTTTACCAGCAGTTTGGCCGCAACCGTATTTTGTCGAGCGCGGCATACAACGCCGGTCCGTCACGGGTAAATACCTGGCTGGGTAACAGCGGCGGGCGTATCGATGCCGTGGCTTTCGTCGAGAGTATTCCTTTCTCCGAAACGCGCAGGTATGTTAAAAATGTGCTGGCCTATGATGCATTTTATCGCTATTTCCTGCATCAGCCCGCGAAAGTACTGACCGATGCCGAATGGCAGAGGCGTTACTGATTTTTAGCACTTATGTTATGCTGCCGTACTAGTTTAATAGTATGGCAGCCATGACATGACGCAAACGTTGTTAACCGACCCCGCTCTTTCCCAACAAGGCAATGAGGACTGGCAGTGCTTTATGGCGCTGCTACAGCAAGCTTTTGCTGAGAATTTGCATCAGGATCTTTTGCAGTTGCTACTGACGCCCGATGAACGTGCGGCACTGGGAACAAGGGTGAGGATCATTCAGGAGTTGATGCGTGGTGAGCTAAGTCAGCGTGAGCTGAAAAATCAGCTGGGTGCGGGGATTGCGACGATAACCAGAGGGTCTAACGGCCTTAAAACGGCGTCGGTTCCGCTCAAGTCATGGCTGGCTGAGCAGTTACTGACAAAATGAACGAATGACTTTTGAGTTGGCCCCGTTACCTTCAATACCCAAAATCATTCGAGGTGCATCAAGGCGGCAACTGAATGAATTCCCCAGGAGCTTACTCCAGTAAGTGACTGGGGTGAATGAAGGCAGCCAACGCCGAGGCAGTTTGAAGGATGAAGGGGATTAGTGCGTTTGGGCTCTCGCCTGGTAAACCGGATTATGAAAGGGCGCCAGCGCCAGAACCAAAGCCTGATGATAGACGCTGGTACGGCTCAGTTTACCGGCTGTAAATATCCCGATAGCCCCGCCTTTGCGTTTCACATCATGAATTCCGGTCAATTTCTCCATTTCATCGCCCAATTCACTGCCTTGATTGATCTCTTGTAATATAATTTCAGGCAGCATTAGGCTGGCAGATCGAGATTCGCCACGCTGGTGCATGTTTTCAATCACCATCCAGGCGAATGTCATGTTGTCTTCGATACCGGCCTCTACGCCGACCCAGAAGTCTGCTTCAGGACGAACCTGCCGCGCACCGATAACGCGGTGTCTTGCGCCAGTTCGGGTCTCGCTGCTGCCGATAGGTTGGTTGGGAACGCCACTGTCGACGTCAACGCCTTCGATACGGAATGCATCAGCGCCGAAAATGTCCTCAAAAGCCATTGCGATGGCTTTGATTTTTGCCGGATTAGTGGTTGCAGCGACAACGTGATACATAGAGTTTAAGCATCCTTTAGCAAATTTCACGCAGTATAACGGAAAACACTCATGTTACAGGTATATCTCGTCCGTCATGGCGAAACCGAATGGAACGCAGCACGTAAGATCCAGGGCCAGTCTGATAGCCCGTTGACGCCAAAAGGCATCTTTCAGGCACAGCAGGTGGCGCAGCGCGTTCGCCATGAAGGCATCACGCATGTGATTGCCAGCGATCTTGGCCGCACGCGCGCTACGGCGCAAATCATTGCCGATGTCTGCGGCTGTGAGGTGAAAGTTGAACCCCGCCTGCGTGAACTGCATATGGGCGTGCTGGAAGAGCGCAGTCTGGATGCGTTGAGTGCCGACGAAGAGGCCTGGCGTAAGCAGATGGTTGATGGCTCCCCTAACGGACGTATTCCACAGGGTGAAAGCATGACGGAGCTGGCCGAACGTATGCGTTCAGCGCTGGATAGCTGTCTTGATTTGCCGGCTGGCAGTAAGCCGTTGTTGGTGAGCCACGGTATTGCGTTGGGTTGTCTTATCAGCACGACCCTCGGACTGGCACCTTACGCTGAGCGCCGGTTGCGTCTGCGTAACTGCTCTATCTCACGAGTTGATCACCAGGAAAGCGCGTGGCTGGCGTCGGGCTGGATAGTCGAAACTGCGGGCGATATTTCACATCTTGATCAGCCCGCGTTAGATGAGCTGCAACGTTAATTACAGCCGCTTTGCGTCGATGAATTAGCGACGGATAGGGATAAGGTAATCACATTCTATTTCAGTCGGTGGTGTCGCGCTCGGCACCTTGTTCTTGGTATAGAAACGTTCGATATCTTGTCCCTTTCTGCGCGTCATTTTCAACAATGGCAGACAGGTTCCGTACAGCGTCAGAATGAATTCCTGCAGCAGCTCCGTTGAGCCTTTGTAGTGGAACATCGCGTATTCTCCTTCCTGTACGACAATCGACTGACCTTCCACATTCTCTGGCAAGTGGTTGGGTTCAATGGCCGTGGTGTACAACACTTCCTGTTCGTCATCTTTTTCCTGACTTGGACGGGAGTGATGCAATCCGTATAGTACCGGCGGTAACGTTTTTGCTTCGCCGATATACTGACGCCAAAAGTGCAGGCGCATTTCATTACGGTAAGTCGTAATTTGTTCCAGGGTGCAAGAATAGCTTTGCGTAATACCAATCAAATGTTGTTCAGGCAGCGACATAAACTCAGGCTGTGGCAGAATGAAGGCACCAAGACGTATTGGTGGGCAAATCCCGAAGGAGTGCCAGTCTTCAGAGCGGCGGTACAGGGCCGGGGTTTGTGCGAACTGTTTTTTGAAGGCACGGGTAAACGTCTGCTGAGAATCAAAACGATATTGCAGAGCGATATCTAAAATAGGGCGGCTGGTCAGTCGCAGCGCGACGGCGGCCTTTGACAGTCGGCGAGCACGGATATAAGCACCAATTGCGTTACCCGTGACATCTTTAAACATACGCTGCAGGTGCCATTTAGAATAACCGGCTTTGGCTGCGACGTTGTCGAGTGATAACGGCTGGTCTAAATGTGTTTCTAACCAGCTGAGAAGATCACGAATGATTCCTGCTTGATCCATAGATCGTCCTCGTTGAACTAAGATAAATGCACAGAATGATGACGCCGCATAATAGCAACTTTCTGAGCTTAAAACTTCTTAAGAATTTTTTGGCTATATGTGCTAATCACGAATGTTACCGAGCATTACATGACGAATTTGTGAGCACTGGCTTTCTTTTACCCGTTCTTATTACCATCGCGGTCATTTAGCTGACGTGGAGTAACTTGATGAAAAAATGTTGTATTTTTGTACTTGGCTTATTTTTTTTGTATGGGCAGGCAGCGCATGCTGAGCAGGTTGGATCGGTCGATACTGTATTCAAATTTTTAGGACCGGACCACAAAATTGTGGTAGAAGCCTTTGATGATCCTGATATTAAAAATGTAACCTGTTATATCAGTCGCGCTAAAACTGGCGGAATAAAAGGGGGATTGGGCCTTGCGGAAGATACCTCTGATGCAGCCATTTCCTGTCAGCAGGTAGGGCCCATTGAACTGAGTGATAAAATAAAACAAGGGAAGGACAAAGGGACGGTCGTTTTCCAGAAACGAACCTCGCTGGTGTTTAAGAAGTTGCAGGTAGTGCGTTTCTACGATGACAAGCGTAATGCACTTATCTACCTCAGCTATTCGGATAAAGTCGTGGACGGATCGCCGAAAAATGCCCTGAGCGCGGTGCCGATTATCCCATGGGGCCACCCAGAATCTCAGTGACCTAAAGCTTCCAATCGGCAGAAATAACAAAGGCCAGCAAATGCTGGCCTTTTAGTGTCTGTTTATTGCAGCAGAAAGGTTGGCAACCCGCGGCTTATTCTTCTAAGTCACCGCAGAAACGGTAGCCTTCGCCATGAATGGTGGCGATGATTTCAGGCGTATCGGGTGTCGCTTCAAAATGCTTACGGATGCGGCGGATGGTCACGTCCACAGTGCGGTCATGTGGCTTGAGCTCACGGCCGGTCATCTTCTTCAACAGATCTCCACGGGTCTGGATCTTGCCCGGGTTTTCACAGAAGTGCAGCATGGCACGGAACTCACTGCGCGGTAACTTGTACTGCTCGCCGGTAGGACTCACCAGAGAACGGCTATTAATGTCCAGTTCCCAACCGTTGAATTTGTAGCTTTCGACCAGACGGCGTTCTTCACCGGTGGTGCCCAGATTCATCGTACGGGATAACAGGTTACGTGCACGGATGGTCAGTTCACGCGGGTTGAATGGTTTAGTGATGTAGTCATCAGCACCAATTTCCAGACCCAAAATTTTGTCGACTTCATTATCACGACCGGTCAGGAACATCAGAGCAACGCTGGCTTGTTCACGTAATTCACGTGCGAGCAGCAGGCCATTTTTGCCTGGCAGATTGATGTCCATGATCACAAGATTAATGTCATTTTCGGACAGAATCTGGTGCATTTCTGCGCCGTCATTAGCTTCATGTACCATGTAGCCTTCTGCTTCGAAAATGCTTTTTAACGTGTTACGTGTCACTAACTCGTCTTCGACGATCAGAATGTGAGGAGTCTGCATGTTTGCTACCTAAGATTGCCAACAAATTGAAAATAGGAGTACAGAAGTCCTTGTTATCCCGATGAATCTTGACAGCCGAAAGGCTATCTCACTCGTTACATGACTAAAGTACGTAAATGCGTTACTGATGCGCTTTATTTCAACGCCGACGTTGTCGCCAGCTTGGTAAGGAAGTCCACTTTTTGTCTTCCAAAGGGGCATCGAATCGGCGCTTATACTAACCCTATTAACAGCGATATAACAGCGAGTGCCGATATTACTACCCAACAAAACTACGCTTTGTTGACATATATCAAATTCAATTGTAGCACGGTAACAGTTTAGTGAAAAACACTTATAAGAATGCACGGTTAAGTCACATTTCATGCACTTTTGGACACGATTCAGCAGCTTAGAATAAATTACTTTCCAATAAATAGAATTAGGTTAATCCATCCGGAATATCAATATGATTAATAAGGCTTAATTATTGCTTATTAGTTGTCCCGCGGAGTTTCGTCTCATTTATGCCTGTTAATCCTTTTTTCCTATAAACTACCGTAACTCATTATCGAAACTGTTAAGTTTATGTGAATTACTGAGCATCTCTTCACTGCATTTCTGCAATGTAGAAATCTCACTTAGAATCAACGAAAGATAATGTTCTGACTTATTCAAAGAGGGTTCATGCAACTTCATATTATTTTGGTTTCCCCGGCGCGACCTGAGAACGTTGGCGCTGCTGCGCGGGCAATGAAAACCATGGGATTTGCATCATTGCGCGTCGTAGACAGCCAGGCTCACAAGCAGCCCGAAGCTGGCTGGGTCGCTCATGGTTCCAACGAGATCCTGCAAAACGCGATTCATTTTAACACGCTGGAAGAAGCGTTGGCTGACATTGACTTCACGGTGGCGACCACCGCCCGCAGTCGCGCACGTTTTCACTACTACTGCACGCCGGTGGAACTGCTTGGCCAACTGGAAGAGAAGCGAGAGTGGGTCAAGAACGCTGCTCTGGTATTTGGGCGTGAAGACTCAGGATTGACCAATGAAGAGCTGGCGCTGGCTGATATTCTTACCGGTGTGCCGATGGCGGCGGATTATCCTTCTCTTAACCTTGGTCAGGCGGTCATGGTGTTCTGTTACCAGCTTGCATCATTGAATCATGTTGTCGCCGAATTGCCGGTAGACGCAGAGGCCGGGCAGCTCGCCGCGCTGCGTTCACGCATTGACCGTTTACTGGTCGATGTAGAGGCTGGGGGTGACCAAAAATTAAGCGACTGGCTGCATCAGAGGTTGGGTGTTTTACAGCAGCGTGATGCTGCGATGTTGCACACATTGTTGCATGATATCGAAAAAAAGCTGGCAAAGTGATCTGAGGTGTTCCTCTTATGGTATGGTTTTATACTCTGCTATATCAGTATTTGTCTGATGATTTCACTGGGTTATTCCGTTTTTATAGAGAATAATCTGCCTGCTGCGTGCTCAGACTCTCCGTGCGAAAACAGAAAAAAATTGACTTGTCCTGTCTGATGCTTTAGCTAATAGGGTCAGACAGCGTAAAAAACACAACAACAGACAGAAGACAAAATGCGAATCATCAGCCTGAATACAACAATTATTACCACCACCGAAACCACAGGTAACGGGGCGGGCTGACGCGTACAGGAAAAACAGAAAAGCCCGCACCTAACCAGTGCGGGCTTTTTTTTTACCGACTTTTTACAGAATTTCCATTTACGAAAAAAGCTTTAGGAGAGCAACAGAAATGCGAGTGTTGAAATTTGGCGGCACCTCAGTAGCGAACGCGGAACGCTTTATGCGCGTCGCGGAGATCATGGAAAGCAATGCACGTCAGGGACAGGTTGCCACGGTGTTATCCGCGCCTGCCAAAATTACCAACCACCTGGTCGCGATGATTGAACGTACGGTCGCCGGTCAGGAAATCCAGCCAATCTTGAATGATGCGGAGCGCATTTTCGCCGAGCTGCTGTCGGGTCTTGCTTTGGCGCAGCCGGGTTTTGATTTACCGAAACTGAAAGCTTTTGTTGAACAGGAATTTGGCCAGCTTAAACAGCTACTGCACGGCATCAACCTATTGGGGCAGTGCCCGGACAGCGTGAATGCCTCCATCATCTGTCGTGGAGAAAAACTCTCCATCGCGATAATGGAAGCCGTATTTGTGGCGAAAGGGTTTGGTGTCAGCGTGATCAATCCTGTCGAGAAACTGCTGGCACAGGGCAGCTACCTGGAATCCACCGTCGATATCAACGAATCCACCCTGCGTATCTCCGCCAGCTGCATCCCGGCAGACCATATCGTGCTGATGGCGGGTTTCACGGCGGGCAATGACAAAGGCGAACTGGTGGTGCTGGGCCGTAACGGTTCCGACTACTCCGCTGCCGTGCTGGCCGCTTGTCTGCGGGCTGACTGTTGCGAAATCTGGACCGACGTCGATGGGGTTTATACCTGTGACCCGCGCACCGTGCCCGATGCCCGTTTGCTGAAATCCATGTCATATCAGGAAGCGATGGAACTCTCGTACTTCGGCGCTAAGGTTCTGCATCCGCGAACAATTTTGCCTATTGCTCAGTTCCAGATCCCTTGCCTGATTAAAAATACCACCAACCCGCAGGCGCCCGGTACGCTGATCGGCAGCGAAAGCCTCGGCGATAATACGCCGGTTAAAGGCATCACTAACCTCAATAATATGGCGATGGTTAACGTCTCAGGTCCGGGTATGAAAGGCATGGTTGGCATGGCGGCCCGCGTGTTTGCTGTGATGTCCCGCTCAGGAATTTCGGTCGTTCTCATCACTCAGTCCTCTTCTGAATACAGCATCAGTTTCTGTGTACCGCAGGGTGAGCTGGCGCGTGCACGTAAAGCGCTGGAAGATGAATTCTATCTGGAGTTGAAAGATGGTCTGCTGGAGCCGCTGGACGTGATGGAGAAACTGGCCGTCATTTCGGTGGTCGGCGACGGTATGCGCACGCTGCGCGGTATCTCGGCCAAGTTCTTCTCTGCGCTTGCCCGCGCGAATATCAATATTGTGGCGATTGCGCAGGGCTCTTCCGAGCGCTCCATCTCGGTCGTGGTCAATAATGATGATGCGACCACCGGCGTGCGGGTTAGCCACCAGATGCTGTTTAATACCGATCAGGTGATCGAAGTGTTCCTGATTGGCGTGGGCGGCGTGGGTGGCGCGTTGATCGACCAGATTCAACGCCAGCAGGCATGGTTGAAGGCCAAACATATTGATTTACGCGTTTGCGGCATCGCCAACTCCCGCGCGATGCTGACGAATGTGCACGGTATTTCACTGGAAAACTGGCGCGAAGAGTTGGGCGCGGCCAAAGAGCCGTTTAATCTGGGGCGCCTGATCCGCCTGGTGAAGGAATATCACCTGCTGAATCCGGTCATTGTTGACTGCACATCAAGTCAGGAGGTCGCGGATCAATATGCTGATTTCCTGGCTGACGGTTTCCACGTCGTTACGCCGAACAAAAAAGCCAACACCTCCTCCATGAATTATTACTACCAGTTGCGTAAAGCGGCGGAAGGATCTCGTCGTAAATTCCTCTACGACACCAACGTGGGCGCGGGTTTGCCGGTGATAGAAAACCTGCAAAACTTGCTGAATGCGGGTGATGAGCTGGTGCGCTTCTCCGGTATCTTATCCGGTTCACTGTCCTACATTTTCGGCAAGCTGGACGAAGGTATGTCGTTGTCAGAGGCGACCTTGCAGGCACGCGATATGGGCTACACCGAGCCGGACCCGCGTGATGATCTCTCCGGCATGGACGTGGCGCGTAAGTTGCTGATCCTCGCCCGTGAAGCCGGATACAAACTTGAACTTTCGGACATTGAAGTCGAGTCGGTTCTGCCAGTATCCTTCAATTCAGAGGGTAGCGTGGCCGATTTTGTGGCGCGTTTGCCACAACTAGACGCAGATTTCGCCCAACGCGTGGCGGATGCCACGTCGCAGGGAAAAGTATTACGTTATGTTGGCGCTATCGAAGAAGGGCGCTGTACGGTGAAAATCGACGCCGTTGACGGTAATGACCCACTGTATAAAGTGAAAAATGGTGAGAATGCGCTGGCATTTTACAGCCGCTATTATCAGCCTCTACCGATGGTTCTACGTGGTTATGGCGCGGGTAACGACGTTACCGCCGCCGGCGTTTTTGCCGATCTTTTGCGCACGCTGTCATGGAAGTTAGGAGTTTAATATGGTTAAGGTGTATGCCCCTGCCTCGATTGGCAACGTCAGCGTAGGTTTTGACGTTTTGGGTGCCGCAGTGTCGCCGGTTGACGGCACGCTATTGGGTGACTGCGTCAGCGTAGAAGCGGCGACTGAGTTCAGCCTGAAAAGTGAAGGGCGCTTCGTTTCCAAGCTGCCAGATCGTATGGAAGACAACATTGTTTACCAGTGCTGGCAGCGTTTTTGTCAGGAGATTGGCAAAGAAGTTCCGGTTGCCATGACACTGGAAAAAAACATGCCGATTGGCTCGGGGCTGGGCTCCAGCGCCTGCTCCGTAGTGGCTGGTCTAATGGCGATGAATGAATTTTGCGGTAAGCCGCTGAATGAAAATACCATGCTGGTGCTGATGGGTGAGCTGGAAGGGCGTATTTCCGGTAGCGTGCATTTTGATAACGTGGCTCCCTGCTATCTGGGCGGTATTCAGTTGATGTTGGAAGAGCTGGATGTCATCAGCCAGAACGTCCCAAGCTTTGATGACTGGCTGTGGGTGATGGCTTATCCAGGCATCAAAGTTTCTACCGCGGAAGCGCGCGCTATTCTACCTGCACAATATCGCCGTCAGGATTGCATCAGCCACGGGCGTTACCTGGCAGGTTTCATTCACGCCTGCCATACGCAACAGCCCGCGCTTGCCGCTAAACTGATGAAAGATGTTATCGCCGAACCTTACCGCACCCGCCTGTTACCGGGCTTTGCACAAGCTCGCAGCGCTGCCGAAGAGATTGGTGCGCTGGCCTGTGGTATTTCCGGCTCCGGCCCGACGCTGTTTGCCGTGTGTAACGATAGCGCAACTGCCAAACGTATGGCTGATTGGTTGCAGAATCACTATCTGCAAAATGATGAAGGCTTTGTTCATATTTGTCGCCTGGATACCGCAGGCGCGAGACTATTGGGATAAATGATGAAACTGTACAATCTGAAGGATCATAACGAGCAGGTCAGCTTTGCTCAGGCCGTAAAGCAAGGTTTAGGCAAACAGCAGGGGCTGTTCTTTCCGCTCGAATTACCTGAGTTTGCACTGAGTGACATCGACGGTTTGCTGGAGCAGGATTTTGTGACCCGCAGCAGCCGCATTCTCTCTGCGTTTATCGGTGACGAAATCCCTGAGGACGAGTTATATCAGCGGGTGAAAAATGCCTTTGCGTTCCCGGCTCCTGTCGCGAAAGTAGAGGAAGATATCTCCTGCCTTGAGCTGTTCCACGGCCCGACGCTGGCTTTCAAGGACTTCGGTGGCCGCTTTATGGCACAGGTTCTGACTCAGGTGTCTGGCGACCAGCCGGTGACTATCCTGACCGCAACGTCCGGTGATACCGGTGCCGCTGTCGCGCACGCCTTTCACGGCATGAAAAATGTGCGCGTGGTGATCCTCTATCCACGTGGCAAAATCAGCCCATTGCAGGAAAAGCTGTTCTGTACGCTGGGTGACAACATCCACACCATTGCTATCGACGGTGATTTCGATCAGTGCCAGGCGCTGGTGAAGCAGGCGTTCGATGATGAAGAACTTAAGTATGAGCTGAAGCTGAACTCGGCGAACTCCATTAATATCAGCCGCCTGCTGGCGCAAATCTGCTATTACTTTGAAGCCGTAGCTCAGTTGCCGCAGGAAGCGCGCAACCAGTTGGTTATCTCGGTACCCAGCGGTAACTTTGGTGACCTGACGGCCGGTTTGCTGGCGAAATCCCTCGGCCTGCCGGTGAAGCGTTTCATCGCTGCGACCAACGCCAATGATACCGTGCCGCGTTATTTGCATAGTGGCGAGTGGGATCCGAAGAAAACGGTTGCCACTTTGTCCAACGCCATGGACGTCAGCCAGCCAAACAACTGGCCGCGCGTCGAGGAGTTGTATCGCCGCAAAACCTGGCAACTGAAAGATCTGGGCTTCGCAAGCATCAGCGATGACACCACCGAAGACGCCATGCGGGAACTGGCTGACATCGGTTATATCTCCGAGCCTCATGCCGCAATCGCATACCGTGCGCTGCGTGATCAGCTGAAACCAGGCGAATTTGGCCTGTTTATCGGTACTGCGCATCCTGCGAAATTTAAAGAAAGTGTTGAAGCGATTTTGGGTCAGGAACTTGACCTGCCAAAAGAATTAGCCGATCGCGCTGATCTGCCTTTGCTGTCGCACAATCTGCCGGCTGACTTCAGCGAAATGCGTGCTTTCCTGATGGCATTGCCAAAATAAAAAGCGAGTCGTGAAGACTCAGAAAGGACAAAGCCCCCGAGTTAATTCCGGGGGCTTTTTTTATGACGGAGAAAAGCATTACTGTTCGGCGCGGGTAAATACCAGCTCGTTGCCCTGCGAACGGGCAGCGTCATACGCATAGCCTTCAAGGGTGAAATCCTGCAACTGACGGGCTTTAGTCAGGCGCTCTTTAATGATGAAACGGCTCATCAGGCCACGCGCTTTTTTCGCGTAGAAGCTGATGACTTTGTAGTTGCCATTTTTCTGATCGAGGAACACTGGCTTGATGATTTCACCGTCAAGTTTCGCCTGTTTCACCGCTTTGAAATATTCGTCAGAAGCCAGATTGATCAGCACTTTATCGCCTTGCTCCGAAAGCAGTGTATTGAGTTTTTTGGTGAGCAGATCGCCCCAAAAAGCATACAGATTAGTGCCTTCTGTATTGGGCAGGCGGATCCCCATTTCCAGCCGGTAAGGCATCATCAGGTCCAGCGGGCGTAGCAGGCCATACAGCCCGGATAACATACGCAGATGGTTTTGTGCGAAGTCGAAATCTTTTTCGCTGAAATCTTCGGCCTGCAAACCCGTATACACATCGCCTTTAAAGGCCAGAATCGCCTGGCGGGCGTTGTTCGGCGAAAAGTCCGGCTGCCAGTCATTGAAGCGTTCGGCGTTGAGCTGGGCGAGTTTATCGCTAATGCCCATCAAGCTGGATATTTGCGCCGGTGTCAGTTTGCGGGCGATGTGAATGAGCTGGCTGGATTTATCCAGTAGTTCAGGCTGGGTGAAGCGTTGGGTCGCCAACGGGCTCGCGTAATCCAGCGTTTTTGCAGGTGAAATAAGGGTCAGCATAGTCGAATCCGTGTGGTCGGGTGTCGGTTCACATCGAGCAGTGAGTAGGGGCTACTGTAGCAAAAAAAGGGTCTGCAACCGGAAATAAAAAACGCCCATGAGGCGGCCCCAGCGCAAATTTCTACAATAGGTAAAATCTAGTCTTCAGGCTGAGAGGGAGGTTTCTGCCAAATTCCGGGCTTGAGCTGCCGACGGATTTCAGGGAAATGATCCGGATTGAACACCGGTGTTTTTCCCATTTTTCGCTGTCTTTCGTAGTCTTTAATGACCTTCATGGCGACGTCTGAGAGCAGCAGCAGCGCAGTCAGATTGGTGATGGTCATCAATGCCATGGCGATGTCGGCCATTTTCCACATCAACGGCAGCTCCGCCAGACAGCCAAAAGCCACCATGGCGAGCACCAGCAGACGGAAAACGAACAGCTTCGCGCGTTCGCCGCTGTGCAGAAATATCAGGTTATTTTCGGCATAGATATAATTCGAGGCGATAGAGGAAAAGGCAAAAACAAACACAAAGGCAGCGACCAGGAGATGCCCCAGTCCGCCTGTCGCCGCAGAAATAGCACCCTGTAACAGCGCGATGCCCTCGAGTCTCTGACCCGGCGCATCGAGTAAACCGGATGAGAGAATGATCAGTGCTGTGGAGGTACAAATCACGAGGGTATCGATAAAAACCCCGAGCATCTGCGAAAATCCTACCGCCGCAGGATGAGAAGGCGTGGGAGCCGCCAGCGCTGCTGCGTTGGGCGACGAACCCATGCCCGCTTCATTGGAGAATAGGCCGCGCTGCATACCCTGCGTCAATGCCTGCATCACACCATAGCCAACGGCGCCAGAGGCCGCTTCCTGCCAGCCAAAAGCACTTTTGAATATCAGCACAAAGACTTGCGGCAAACGCTCAATATTATGTGCCATGACCCATACAGCGAGAATCAGCCAGGCCAGCACCATCAGCGGTATAGCCCGTTGAGCAATACGTGAAAACGTTTTGAGACCGCCAAAAATCGTGGCCGCCGTCAGTACCAGCAAGACGACAGCGACGAAATGTCCATCGGTATCGAAGGCCACTGCTGTGGCCTGAGCAATGGCATTTGCCTGCAGTGCGTTGAAAACCAACCCAAATGACAGCACCAGTAAAATGGAGAAAAAAACGCCCATCCAGCGCATTCCCAATCCTCTGGTCATGTAATCGGCCGGACCACCGCGAAAACGCCCACTCGCGTCGTGGCTTTTGTATAACTGGGCGAGGGTGTTTTCGAATAAAGACGTCACCATGCCAATCAGCGCAATCGCCCACATCCAAAAAATAGCGCCAGGTCCGCCAGCAGTGAGCGCCAGGGCGACGCCTGCTAAATTCCCTGTGCCAAGGCGCGCTGCCAGGCTGATACACAGCGCCTGAAAGGTGGAGATTCCGCGGGCATCGGATGAAGTCTTCAACAATTTGGAGGAGAAAATATGGCCGAACTGGCGGAACTGAATGAAGCGTGTGCGCAGACTAAGGTAAATACCGGTACCGAGCAGCAGATAGATAAGAATTGATCCCCAAAGGATGTTGTCGAAAAAATCCAGCATTTCGGTCATTGAATACCCCAGGAGGCCAATCTTTTGAAAGCCAGGACTGGCAATGATAGAGAGGGGAATTCAGTCAGCCTGAGCGTTGAGCCGCCTAACATAGCGTTTTTATGTCGCAAGCGACACTGTCATTTATGCTGAAATATTCTGATTTTACTTAGGGAAAACACTTTTTAAAATGCGGGTATCGCGGGGCTATATCTGCCTTGCACGTGGCTTTTTGCATGTTATCATCAGGCAAAGGCAAGGCATGAAAATGCCTCAACGATAATGTACAAACGATGAGATATGCCAAATGACCGATAAACTGACCTCCCTACGCCAACTGACTAAAGTTGTTGCAGACACCGGGGATATCGCGGCAATGAAATTGTATCAGCCGCAAGATGCCACGACTAACCCGTCTCTGATCCTCAACGCCGCGCAAATTCCTGAGTACCGCAAACTGATCGACGAGGCAATTGCCTGGGCTAAAGATCAGAGCAGCGATCGTGATCAACAGATCATTGATGCCGCTGACAAACTGGCCGTTAACATTGGTCTTGAGATCCTCAAACTGATCCCCGGTCGTATTTCTACGGAAGTTGATGCGCGTCTGTCTTATGACACCGAAGCCAGCGTGGCTAAAGCTCACCGCCTGATCAAACTCTACAACGATGCTGGCATCAGCAATGATCGTATTCTGATCAAACTGGCGTCTACCTGGCAGGGTATCCGCGCTGCGGAGAAACTGGAAAAAGAAGGCATCAACTGTAACCTGACGCTGCTGTTCTCCTTCGCGCAGGCGCGTGCTTGTGCAGAAGCGGGTGCTTACCTGATCTCCCCATTTGTTGGCCGTATCCTCGATTGGTACAAAGCCAATGGCGACAAAAAAGAGTTCGCCCCGCAGGAAGATCCAGGCGTTGTATCCGTGACCGAAATCTACGAATACTACAAACAGCATGGTTATGAAACCGTTGTCATGGGCGCAAGCTTCCGCAACATCGGCGAAATCATTGAACTGGCAGGCTGTGACCGCCTGACTATCGCGCCTGCACTGCTCAAAGAGCTGGCAGAAAGCGAAGGTGCGCTGGAGCGTAAGCTTTCTTACACTGGCGAAACCAAAGCGCGTCCGGAACCACTGACTGAATCTCAGTTCTACTGGGACCACAACCAGGATCCAATGGCTATCGACAAACTGGCGGACGGTATCCGTAAGTTTGCGATCGACCAGGGTAAACTGGAAAAAATGATTTCTGACCTGCTGTAATAATAGCAACGCAGAATTCGGGAGGGCGGCCATGGTCGCCTTTTTTTATGCGTGTTATTCAGAAAATTTCATCCCAAAATGAAATTCGTGCGGCGCTTACCGATATACTTAGGCATCACTGCGCGGCATTGTGGCTGCGCCGCCCGCTTATCTGACGATAAAAAGTGCGGCGAAGAACGTTATGGAGATTGGGCATGGATAAATTACGAATTGGTCTGGTATCGGTATCTGACCGCGCCTCAAACGGTGTCTATCAGGATCAGGGCATTCCTGCGCTGGAAGCCTGGCTCGAGAAAGCGCTTATCACGCCTTTTACGCTGGATAAAAAACTGATTCCGGACGAGCAGGCGCTAATTGAACAGGCCATTTGTGAGCTGGTGGATGAAAGTGGTTGCCATCTGGTGCTGACGACCGGCGGAACAGGGCCGGCACGGCGCGATGTGACACCGGATGCCACGCTTGCGGTTGCCGATCGTGAGATGCCAGGCTTTGGCGAACAGATGCGTCAGATAAGCCTGCACTTTGTGCCAACGGCTATTTTGTCGCGTCAGGTGGGCGTTATACGCAAACAGGCACTGATTTTGAATCTGCCGGGCCAGCCGAAATCGATTCAGGAAACGTTGGAAGGTCTGAAAGATGCTGAGGGTAAAGTAATAGTGTCCGGTATCTTTGCCAGCGTACCTTATTGTATTCAGCTACTTGATGGCCCGTACGTTGAGACCCACGAGGAAGTGGTAGCAGCTTTTCGCCCCAAAAGCGCCCGTCGCGATACAAAAAACTAAAGTTAGGCTATTTCTGACATAAGATTCAGCCGTTGTGGTGTGAAAAGTGTTTGCCGCTATAGTAATGTTTACTTTACAAAAAGCGGCTTAAGCCTTTTTATCTCTACTCTGGTGCTACACGGTATCTTATGCAACACGCGAATAATCGTCGGTTAAACCGGCAGGATTTTAAAACCTTATCCCTTGCTGCCCTGGGCGGCGCGCTCGAATTCTACGACTTCATTATCTTTGTCTTCTTCGCTGCGGTTATCGGCGATCTCTTTTTCCCGGCAGATATGCCTGACTGGCTGCGGCAGGTGCAAACCTTCGGCATTTTCGCCGCCGGTTATCTGGCACGTCCGCTGGGTGGCATTATTATGGCGCACTTTGGCGATCTGGTCGGACGTAAGCGCATGTTCAGTCTGAGTATTCTGCTTATGGCGCTGCCTACGCTGGCGATGGGGTTGTTACCGACTTACGCTTCAATTGGTATTGCCGCACCGTTGTTGTTACTGCTGATGCGTGTTTTACAGGGAGCGGCAATCGGAGGTGAAGTCCCCGGCGCCTGGGTGTTTGTGGCGGAACATGTGCCGCGTAACCGTATCGGTTTTGCCTGCGGAACACTGACGGCGGGGTTGACGGCGGGTATTCTGCTTGGTTCTCTGGTCGCAACGTTGCTTAACAGCACGCTATCTCCCGCCATTATGCGTGATTACGGCTGGCGTATTCCGTTCTTCCTCGGTGGGATCTTTGGTCTGTTTGCGATGTATCTGCGCCGCTGGTTACAGGAAACTCCCATCTTCCTTGAGATGAAGGCCCACAAAGCGCTGGCCGAAGAGATGCCGCTGAAATCGGTGGTAGTGAACCACAAGAAAGAGATCGTGGTGTCTATGATCATGACCTGGCTGCTGTCGGCCGGGATTGTGGTGGTGATCCTCATGACCCCGACGTATCTGCAAAAACAGCTGGGTATTTCGGCGGCTGAGGCATTGCAGGCCAACTGTCTGGCAACGATTGCCCTGACCTTTGGCTGCGTGGCGGCAGGGTGGATTGTCGACCGGCTGGGTGCCAGCAAGACGTTTATTATTGGCAGCCTGTTCCTTGGCGTCTGTACCTGGTCGTTCTACCACGTGGTGGCCTCTGATCCTTCAAAGCTGATGCTGATGTATACCCTTGCCGGTTTCAGTGTGGGTGTCGTTGGCGCAGTGCCTTACGTATTAGTCAGGGCTTTCCCGGCGGAAGTGCGCTTCACTGGAATTTCCTTCTCATACAATGTGGCTTACGCCATCTTTGGTGGCCTTACACCGGTCTTCGTGACCCTGATTATGCGCATTACGCCAATGGCGCCAGCGTACTATGTTTTGGCGTTGTCAGTGATTGGCTTACTGACCGGCATTTATCTCAGCCGTGATCTAAACAGCGAAGCCAGCAAGCCAGCTGAATTTAACAAGCGGGTGGCGTCAGGCCGGTGAGGGTGATGTAAATTCTGGTGGCGAAAAAAAAGGTCTCGCCTATGCGGGACCTTTTTTCGTCGTTAATGCGGGTTATGCCGCAGTGGCATCCGCATTCACTTCGCGTTTTTCGGTGCCCCGATAGGTAAAACAGTACGGCCATATTGTTCGTTCAGCACTTCAGCCATAGCCAGATAGATAGCGCTGGCGCCGCAGAAGATGCCTTCAAAGCCTGCGAAATGCAGCACAGCGCTGTTGCCGGTCATATTTCCATAGCATAAAAGTGCAAATAAAATAGTCAGGCTACCAAAAACGACCTGTAGTCCACGATTTGCTTTGAGTGTGCCGAAAAACATGAACAGCGTAAAAATGCCCCACAAGCCAAGATAGGCGCCAAGGAAACTTTCACTGCTGGCGTCGGCAAGGCCCATGCGGGGCAGCATCAGAATACCGACCAGGCTCAGCCAGAATGCGCCATAAGAAGTAAATGCGGTCGTGCCAAACGTATTGCCTTTTTTAAACTCCATCACGCCGGCCAGGATTTGAATCAGGCCGCCGTAGAAAATCCCCATGCTGACGATCACCGCACTCAGCGGGAAGAAGCCTGCATTGTGTAAATTCAATAAGATAGTGGTCATGCCAAATCCCATCAAACCCAAAGGGCCGGGATTAGCCATCATTTTGTTTTGCATATGTCCTCTGAACTATAAGTATTGTGAATAAATAACAGGGCTATAACCGCTTGCGAACGGGCTAAAAAGTCCACATATCGTCAGAAGCGCGCAGCATCATAAGGAGGTGTTGGCGAGTAAACAATGATCTTGCGTAACCGCCGTTGAAGATTTTTTTTCATCGAACCCCTTGATGCTGGCTCGCATGGCCCCATCTTATTCTCAACCGCAGTTGTTACCGCCGGTAAAACAGCGATATCGGACAGTTGAAATCAAAGAAAACGTCCGCATATAGAGTAGCAACCTGACCGATTATGAATTTTTAGTGGAGGCGTTTGAAATGGGTAGAATTATTGGGATCGACCTGGGTACCACCAACTCTTGTGTAGCAATTATGGATGGTACGACTGCACGTGTGCTGGAAAACGCCGAGGGCGACCGCACCACTCCTTCCATCATTGCTTATGCAGCTGATGGCGAAATCCTGGTGGGTTCACCGGCTAAACGCCAGGCTGTAACCAACCCGCAGAACACCCTGTTTGCGATTAAGCGCCTGATTGGCCGTCGCTTCCAGGACGAAGAAGTACAGCGCGACAAAGGCATCATGCCTTACCAGATCGTCGGCGCTGATAACGGCGATGCATGGATCGACGTGAAGGGCCAGAAAATTGCTCCTCCGCAGATCTCTGCTGAAGTGCTGAAGAAAATGAAGAAAACGGCTGAAGATTATCTGGGCGAACCAGTGACTGAAGCGGTTATCACTGTACCTGCATACTTCAACGATGCTCAGCGTCAGGCAACCAAAGACGCCGGCCGTATCGCAGGTCTGGAAGTCAAACGTATCATTAACGAACCTACCGCAGCGGCGTTGGCCTACGGTCTGGATCGTGAAGTCGGCAACCGCACTATCGCGGTATACGACCTCGGTGGTGGTACTTTCGATATCTCTATTATCGAAATTGACGAAGTTGATGGCGAAAAAACCTTCGAAGTTCTGGCAACCAATGGTGATACTCACCTCGGTGGTGAAGACTTCGACAGCCGTCTGATCAACTACCTGGTTGAAGAATTCAAGAAAGACCAGGGTATGGATCTACGCAATGATCCTTTGGCGATGCAACGTCTGAAAGAAGCGGCAGAGAAAGCGAAAATCGAACTCTCTTCTGCTCAGCAGACCGACGTCAACCTGCCGTACATCACTGCTGATGCGACAGGTCCAAAACATATGAACATCAAAGTGACTCGCGCGAAACTTGAGTCACTGGTTGAAGATTTGGTTAACCGTTGTATTGACCCGCTGAAAGTGGCTCTGAAAGATGCTGGGCTGTCTGTTTCCGATATCCAGGACGTTATCCTGGTCGGTGGTCAGACTCGTATGCCAATGGTTCAGAAGAAAGTGGCTGAATTCTTTGGTAAAGAACCACGTAAAGACGTGAACCCAGATGAAGCTGTCGCTATCGGTGCAGCGGTTCAGGGCGGCGTGTTGTCTGGTGATGTTAAAGACGTTCTGTTGTTGGATGTGACTCCACTGTCCCTGGGTATCGAAACCATGGGCGGCGTGATGACTCCGTTGATCACCAAGAACACCACCATCCCAACTAAGCACAGCCAGGTGTTCTCTACCGCTGAAGACAACCAGTCTGCGGTAACCATCCACGTTGTGCAGGGTGAGCGTAAACGTTGTGTTGATAACAAATCACTGGGTCAGTTTAACCTGGACGGCATTCAGGCTGCACCACGCGGTATGGCGCAGATCGAAGTCACCTTCGACCTGGATGCTGATGGCATCTTGCACGTTTCTGCGAAAGACAAAAACACCGGTCGCGAGCAGAAAATTACCATCAAGGCTTCTTCTGGTCTGACCGAAGAAGAAATCCAGAAAATGGTAAACGATGCAGAAGCCAACGCTGAATCGGATCGCAAGTTCGAAGAACTGGTTCAGACTCGTAACCAGGCGGATCATCTGGTCCACAGCACGCGTAAACAGTTAGAAGAAGCTGGCGATAAACTGCCTGCTGAAGACAAGACTGCTATCGAAGACGCCCTGAAAGCACTGGAAGCAGTGATTAAAGGCGAAGATAAAGCAGAAATCGACGCGAAACTTCAGGCCCTGGTTCAGGTGTCCGGTAAGTTAGCCGAGATGGCTCAGCAGCAAGGCCAGGCTGAAGGCGGCGACGACAGCGCGAAGAAAGATGACGACGTTGTTGACGCTGAATTCGAAGAAGTAAAAGACAAGAAATAATCGCCCTTAAGCGGGCACAGTAAGCGGTTATTACTGAAAACCAGCACGGGCGTCGAGGAAACTCTGCGCCCGTGCACGCATGTTGAGGGCAGGAAAAAGTATGGCGAAGCAAGATTATTACGAGCTTTTGGGTGTTTCTAAAACAGCCGAAGAGCGCGAAATCAAAAAGGCGTATAAGCGTCTGGCGATGAAGCATCACCCTGACCGCAATCAGGGCGATAAAGACTCCGAAACCAAATTTAAAGAGATCAAAGAAGCGTACGAAATTCTGACCGATGCGCAGAAACGTGCTGCTTACGACCAGTACGGTCATGCTGCTTTTGAACAAGGCGGTATGGGTGGCGGTGGTGGGTACGGCGGCGGCGGCGGTGCAGATTTCAGCGACATCTTTGGTGACGTCTTTGGCGACATCTTCGGTGGTGGCCGCCGTCAGCGCGCCAGCCGGGGTTCTGATCTGCGCTACAATATGGATCTGACTCTGGAAGAGGCCGTTCGTGGTGTCACCAAAGAGATCCGCATTCCAACGCTTGCCGAATGTGATGTCTGCCACGGCAGCGGTGCGAAAGCCGGAAGCTCACCGGTCACGTGCTCAACCTGTCATGGCGCAGGCCAGGTACAGATGCGTCAAGGCTTCTTTACCGTGCAGCAGGCGTGTCCAACCTGTCAGGGACGCGGAAAAGTTATCAAAGATCCGTGCAACAAATGCCACGGTCATGGCCGCGTAGAACGTTCTAAAACGCTGTCAGTGAAAATCCCAGCCGGTGTTGATACTGGCGACCGTATTCGCCTTGAAGGCGAAGGTGAAGCCGGTGAGCACGGCGCACCAGCGGGCGATTTGTACGTACAGGTTCAGGTCAAAGCGCATAAAATCTTCGAGCGTGAAGGCAATAATCTCTATTGCGAAGTCCCTATCAACTTTGCAATGGCAGCACTCGGTGGCGAAATCGAAGTACCAACGCTCGATGGTCGCGTCAAACTGAAAGTGCCTGCGGAAACGCAGACCGGCAAACTGTTCCGTATGCGTGCACGTGGCGTTAAGTCAGTTCGCGGTGGTGCTCAGGGTGACCTGCTTTGCCGCGTTGTGGTCGAGACTCCAGTCAGCCTCAACGAAAAGCAAAAACAGCTGCTGCGTGATTTGGAAGAGAGTTTTGGCGGTGCGTCAGGTGAGAAAAACAGCCCGCGCTCTAAAAGTTTCTTAGATGGCGTGAAAAAGTTTTTCGATGATTTGACTCGCTAATCAACCTACTGCTTCAGGCATTAGTTGAAACATCTTCAATCCCCGTCAGCTGTAGAGCGACGGGGATTTCTTGTTTTTGTCGGATAAGAATCTCAAGACAGAGATGAAGACAGTACTTTTATAGATCGTAAAAACCGAGTGATAAAAGAGTTATAATCGATTTTTTCCGAATCGTAATGAGCAGTATCATGTCGTCATCTGCGCAGGCTACAGTCTGCTCATCGTGCTTAACAGGAGAGTCAGAGTGTCGAATATTATCCGTCAGTTTTTACGAATGGAGGCTGCAGGCGGTATCGTACTGATCTTTGCGGCTATCGTAGCGCTGGTGATGGCCAATACGCCATTGCAGACGCTTTATCACGCATTTTTAAATGTGCCGGTGACGTTGCGTATTTCAGAATTGCTGATTGATAAGCCTTTGCTACTCTGGATTAACGACGGATTAATGGCCATCTTCTTCCTGATGATCGGTCTGGAAGTGAAGCGTGAGCTTCGCGAAGGGGCACTGGCAAACCGCGAACAGGCGCTGTTCCCGGCGGTAGCTGCTATCGGCGGCATGGTTGCTCCAGCACTCATCTACCTGCTCTTTAACGGTGGTGATGAGGTAGCACGCCAGGGGTGGGCAATCCCGGCGGCCACGGATATCGCGTTTGCGCTTGGGGTCATGGCATTGCTTGGGTCACGAGTTCCGACTGGCCTGAAAGTATTCTTACTGGCGCTGGCGATTATCGATGATCTGGGTGCAATTGTGATCATTGCGCTGTTCTACAGTCATGATGTCTCCATAATGGCATTGAGTTTGGCTGCACTCTCTATTGCTGTTCTGGCTTGGCTGAACTGGCGAGGTGTTGGGAAATTAACACCTTATTTAATCGTGGGGATGGTGCTGTGGGTTTGTGTACTGAAGTCTGGTATTCATGCCACGCTGGCCGGGGTAATTCTTGGGTTCTTTATCCCGTTAAATACTAAACAAAAGGTGTCGCCGGCGCGCAGGCTCGAGCACGGTATCCACCCCTATGTTGCCTGGTTGATTCTGCCTCTGTTTGCCTTTGCCAACGCGGGCGTTTCACTGCAAGGGGTCTCAGCCGAAGGTGTGTTCTCACTGTTGCCTATGGGCATTGCCGCTGGCCTGCTGTTGGGTAAGCCAATAGGTATCATGCTGCTCAGCTGGGGGGCGGTGAAATTAGGAATTGCCCGTTTACCGCACGGCATTAACTTTAAGCAGATTGCCGCCGTGTCAGTGCTGTGTGGTATCGGCTTCACCATGTCGATCTTCATCGGTTCATTGGCCTTTATGAAGGCGGATCCTGCACTGATGACCTATGCCAAAATTGGGATTTTGCTGGGTTCAACGTTGTCAGCGGTCATTGGTTATGTGCTATTGAGTAAGTTTCTACCGAAGAAGGTGCGCCATCAGGAGGAATAAAATCAGGGTGCACTGTCGTGTGTGTGCGTGAGGCAACAGGGAGGGGCAGGTATGTCACATATTAATTTTAATCATCTGTATTATTTCTGGCAGGTGTGTAAAACCGGCTCGGTGGTCGGAGCGGCAGAGGCCTTGTTCCTGACGCCGCAAACCATTACCGGGCAGATAAAATCGCTGGAAGACCGCATGGGCGGTAAGCTTTTTAAGCGACAGGGCCGCGGACTGATCCCCTCTGAGTTGGGGCAACTGGTATTTCGCTATGCTGATAAAATGTTCACGATGAGCCAGGAGATGCTGGATATCGTGAACTACCGCAAGGAGTCCAGTCTGCTGTTTGATGTCGGGGTCGCGGATGCGCTCTCTAAAAGGTTGGTCAGTCGGGTACTGGATGCCGCCGTGGCGGATAACGAAAGCATTCACTTGCGCTGTTTTGAGTCCACGCATGAAATGCTCTTAGAGCAACTCAGTCAGCATAAGCTGGATATGATTTTGTCCGACTGCCCGGTGGATTCCACGCAGCAGGAAGGGTTGTTCTCGGTGAAGCTGGGGGAAAGCCCTATCAGTTTTTATTGCCGGGAACCTGCCGGAGAGGAGGCGTTTCCGGCCTGCCTTGAGAAACGACCGTTACTGATCCCAGGCAGACGTTCTATGTTAGGACGTAAGCTGCTTAACTGGTTCAATATTCAGGGCCTGAAGGTACAGATTTTAGGTGAGTTTGATGACGCGGCGCTGATGAAAGCTTTTGCGAGAAACCATAACGCCATTTTTGTAGCCCCTTCGTTTTACTCAGCCGAAGTATTCTTGGATGAAGGAATTGTGGAGGTCGGGCGGGTCGACGGGCTGATGGAGGAGTATTACGTCATTTTTGCAGAGAGAATGATTCAGCACCCTTCGGTGCAGCGCGTTTGCCATACTGACTTCACCATGCTGTTCGGGAACTGACCGGCGAGGCGCTACTCAAATCGCAGATATAAAAAAACCGGCAGATGCCGGTTTTTTTATCAAGCAGACAACATAATGCAATTATTGCATTGCGTTGATTTTCGCCGTCAGATTTGACTTATGACGAGCTGCTTTGTTCTTGTGGATCAGGCCTTTACAAGACTGACGGTCCACAATTGGTTGCATTTCATTAAATGCATTTTGTGCAGCAGCTTTATCGCCTGCTGCAACAGCCGTAAGTACCTTCTTGATAAAGGTACGCATCATAGAACGGCGGCTCGCGTTATGCTGACGACGTTTTTCTGACTGTACGGCGCGTTTCTTAGCTGATTTGATATTAGCCAAGGCCAACTCCCAAATATTTTTCTATTGATGAACAATTCGAAGGCCGAGGAATATGCCTTTTCGGACTTCTTTTGTCAACGGATTTGTGCAAATAAGCGGCGTTTCTCTGTTCAAACGGAGTTCAAACTTCAATCGACACTTGTTACGTTGTGATGGCGCAGGATTTTAACAGCTTCCCACCTTGGAATACAGCCTTTCGCAAGAAAATTCGTGAGGAGAGTGGTAATTCAGCCAACGGAGGGCATTAAGGCTTTGTTTAGACAAAAAGTCACGCTTTCCCTGTCCGGAATGAAATATTTTCCTCGGCGTGCGTTCATTTGAACCGCCAGATCTGCCGTATGGCAAAGAGAATGCGGTGATCCGATGAATCGCTGGTTAACCTTGAGGGCTGTACAAGGTATAATCCGCCGATTTCCACCGTTATGCGTCAGCTATGGATTTGAGCCAGCTATGGAGCTAATTCGCGGGATACACAATATTCGGGCACGCCATCATGGCTGTGTCCTCACTATTGGCAATTTTGACGGCGTACATCGCGGTCATCAGGCATTGATAGAACAGCTCAAGCTGGAAGGGCAGAGGCTGGGCGTACCGGTTATGGTGATGATTTTTGAACCACAACCGCTGGAACTGTTTGCCGGTGATAAAGCACCTGCGCGGCTGACCAGTTTACGGGATAAAGCCAAATATCTGGCGGAATGCGGCGTGGATTACCTGCTCTGCGTGCGTTTCGATCCCCGCTTTGCCGCCAACATTGCTCAGGTCTTTGTCTCGCAATTGCTGGTTGAAAAGCTGGGCGTGAAGTTTCTGACCGTTGGTGATGATTTTCGTTTTGGCGCAGGTCGCCTGGGGGATTTCCCGCTTTTGCAAAAAGCCGGAGCCGAATATGGGTTTGACGTCATCAGCACGCAGACATTTCGAGATGGCGGGAATCGCATCAGCAGTACGGCGATCCGTGATGCCTTACGCGATGACGATCTGCAACTGGCGGCCAACCTGCTTGGCCGTCCGTTCAGTATTTCAGGACGCGTGGTCCACGGCGATAAACTTGGCCGCACCATTGGCTTCCCAACGGCCAACGTGCCGTTGAAACGTGTTGTATCACCCGTCAGGGGCGTCTATGCCGTGGACGTGTTAGGTTTAGGCGCTGAGCCTCTGCCTGGAATTGCCAACATTGGCATACGTCCGACCGTCGGCGGTGTTCGCAAGCAGTTGGAAGTCCACCTGCTCGATACTACGATGGATTTATATGGGCGCCACATAGACGTGGTGCTGCGCGCAAAATTGCGCAATGAACAGCGTTTCGCCTCGCTTGATGCGTTAAAGCAACAAATCGCGAGTGATGAAGTGACGGCCTGGGAGTTCTTTGGGCTACCTTCGTCTTTATCACGCTAATTATTTATGACAGGTGATGTGGGGTATAAACCTCGAGCCTGGTATCCAGCCAAAAAAACGGAACCGAGAATCTAATGAGTGACTATAAGAACACCCTGAACTTGCCGGAAACAGGGTTCCCGATGCGTGGCGATTTGGCCAAGCGTGAACCTGACATGCTGAAGAACTGGTATGAGCAGGATCTGTACGGGATTATTCGCGCAGCCAAAAAGGGTAAGAAATCCTTTATTTTGCATGACGGCCCTCCGTATGCGAACGGCAGCATTCATATTGGTCACTCAGTTAACAAAATTCTTAAAGACATTATTATTAAGTCCAAGGGCATGGCCGGTTTTGACTCGCCTTATATCCCGGGTTGGGACTGTCATGGTCTGCCAATTGAACTGAAAGTTGAACAGCTTATCGGTAAGCCGGGCGAAAAAGTCACGGCGGCGGAATTCCGCGCAGCCTGCCGCAAATACGCCGCAGAGCAGGTTGAAGGCCAGAAACAGGACTTCATCCGTCTTGGCGTGTTGGGCGACTGGGATCATCCGTACCTGACCATGGACTTCAACACTGAAGCCAACATCATCCGTGCGCTCAGCAAAATCATTGGCAATGGTCATCTGCATAAAGGTGCTAAACCTGTGCACTGGTGTACTGATTGCGGTTCCTCTTTGGCCGAAGCTGAAGTTGAATATTACGATAAAACGTCGCCATCAATCGACGTCGCCTTCCATGCCGCAGACCCTGCGGCTGTGGCTGCGAAGTTTGGCGTCAGCGCGTTTGAAGGCCCTGTTTCTCTGGTTATCTGGACCACGACGCCGTGGACTCTGCCAGCGAACCGCGCGATTTCCCTGAATGCAGAATTCGCTTACCAATTGGTACAGGTGGAAGGTCAGAGCCTGATCCTTGCAACCGACCTGGTAGAAAGCGTGATGAAACGTGTTGGCATTGCACAGTGGAAAGTGTTGGGCGAATGCAAAGGTGCGGATCTTGAGCTTCTGCGCTTCAAACATCCGTTCCTTGACTTTGACGTGCCAGCTATTCTTGGCGACCACGTCACGCTCGATGCCGGTACCGGTGCCGTGCATACCGCACCGGGTCACGGCCCGGATGACTTTGTGATTGGCCAGAAATACGGTCTGGAAGTCGCGAACCCGGTTGGGCCAAACGGCTGCTACCTGCCGGGCACTTACCCGCTGCTTGATGGTAAATTCGTCTTTAAAGCTAACGATTTGATTGTTGATCTGCTGCGCGAAAAAGGTGCTTTGCTGCATGTTGAAAAACTGCTGCATAGCTATCCATGCTGCTGGCGTCATAAAACGCCGATCATCTTCCGCGCCACACCGCAGTGGTTCGTGAGCATGGATCAAAAAGGTCTGCGTGCGAAATCGCTCGAAGAGATCAAAGGCGTGCAGTGGATCCCCGAGTGGGGCCAGGCGCGTATCGAAAACATGGTGGCGAACCGTCCTGACTGGTGTATTTCCCGCCAGCGCACCTGGGGCGTACCGATGTCCCTGTTCGTTCATAAAGACACCGAGCAGCTGCATCCGCGTACGCTTGAGCTGATGGAAGAAGTCGCCAAACGTGTAGAGGTTGACGGCATTCAGGCGTGGTGGGACTTAAATCCAGCTGACATCCTTGGCGCTGACGCCGCGGATTATGTAAAAGTGCCTGATACACTGGACGTCTGGTTTGACTCCGGTTCAACCAGCGCTTCTGTGGTGGGTGTGCGTCCTGAATTTAACGGCCACGAAGCCGATCTGTATCTGGAAGGCTCGGACCAGCATCGCGGCTGGTTCATGTCATCTCTGATGATCTCTACCGCCATGAAAGGCAAAGCACCTTATAAGCAGGTACTGACTCACGGCTTCACCGTCGATGGACAGGGCCGCAAAATGTCCAAATCTATCGGCAATACCATTGCGCCTCAGGACGTGATGAATAAGCTCGGTGGCGACATTCTGCGTCTGTGGGTGGCTTCAACGGACTATACCGGCGAAATTGCCGTGTCCGATGAAATCCTCAAACGTGCTGCTGATTCCTACCGCCGTATCCGTAATACCGCGCGTTTCCTGCTGTCGAACCTCAATGGTTTCGATCCCGCTCTGCACTGTGTGAAAGCGGAAGAAATGGTGGTCTTGGATCGCTGGGCCGTAGGCCGCGCGCAGGCTGCACAGGAAGAGATCATCGCCGCTTACGAGCGTTATGATTTCCACGGTGTGGTACAGCGTCTGATGCAGTTCTGTTCGATTGAAATGGGTTCGTTCTATCTCGACATCATTAAAGATCGTCAGTACACCGCGAAAAGCGACAGCATCGCTCGCCGCAGCTGCCAGACCGCGCTTTATCATATTTCTGAAGCGCTGGTACGTTGGATGGCACCGATCATGTCCTTTACTGCGGACGAGATCTGGGCATTCCTGCCGGGCTCGCGCGAGAAATTTGTCTTCACCGAAGAGTGGTACGACGGCCTGTTTGGTCTGGCGGCTGACGAATCGATGAACGACGTTTTCTGGGACGAGCTGCTGAAAGTGCGTGGCGAAGTGAACAAAGTGATTGAACAGGCGCGTGCGGATAAACGTCTGGGCGGATCGCTTGAAGCCTCCGTTACCCTGTTTGCAGACGACGCTCTTGCGGCTGACCTGCGCTCTTTGGGCAACGAACTGCGCTTTGTGTTGTTGACGTCAGGCGCTCGTGTGGCGTCACTGGCTGAGGCGGATGAAACCGCACAGGCCAGCGAAATGCTCAAAGGCCTGAAAATTGGTCTGGAAAAAGCTGAGGGTGATAAATGTCCGCGCTGCTGGCATTACACCACTGACGTCGGACAGAACGCGGAACACAGCGAAATCTGTGGCCGTTGTGTGACTAACATTGCCGGCGACGGCGAAGAGCGTAAGTTTGCATAATGACTAAACCTCTCTGTTCTACCGGACTCCGTTGGCTTTGGCTGGCGGTTGTGGTTGTTATCCTGGATCTTGGCAGCAAGTTCCTGGTGATGGGCCATTTCCAACTCGGCGAATCTATGCCGCTTATTCCGTTCTTTAATCTGACCTATGCCCATAATCCTGGCGCAGCGTTCAGTTTTCTGGCAGATAAAGGCGGCTGGCAGCGCTGGTTCTTTGCCCTGATTGCCCTTGTGATTGTGGTGATCCTGCTGGTGCTGATGTATCGCAACGGCAGTAAGCAGCGCATGACGAATATCGCTTTCGCCATGATTATCGGCGGTGCACTCGGCAATCTTTTTGATCGCATGGTGCACGGTTTTGTCATCGACTTTATCGATTTTTACGTCAATGACTGGCATTACCCAATCTTCAATCTGGCCGACAGCTTTATCTGTGTCGGTGCGGTCTTGGTGGTATTGGAAGGCTTCATAGCCAAACCGAATACAGCAGCCAAAAGTAAAGGATAAGAGAAATATGTCTGAACAGGTGAAACACGACAGCGCGGTGCTGGTGCACTTTACGTTGAAGCTCGAAGATGGCTCAACGGCTGAGTCTACCCGTGCAAACGGCAAGCCTGCGCTGTTCCGTCTTGGCGATAGCAGCCTGTCTGACGCGCTGGAAAACGAGCTGCTGGGGCTGAAGGTTGGCGATAAGCACGCCTTTACTCTGGCACCAGAATCGGCTTTCGGTTCAAAAAGCCCGGATCTGGTGCAGTATTTTTCTCGTCGTGATTTTCAGGAAACCGGCATCCCCGATGCCGGCACCATCATGTTATTTACCACCCGCGACGGCAGCGAAATGCCCGGCGTGGTCCGTGATGTGACTGAAGATTCGATCACCGTTGATTTCAACCATCCGCTGGCGGGCCAGCATATCGATTTTGATATCGACGTGCTGGAGATCGACCCACAACGGGAGGAGAAGCATGCAAATACTGTTAGCTAATCCGCGAGGATTCTGCGCGGGCGTTGACCGTGCGATCAGCATTGTCGAGCGGGCGTTGGAACTTTACGGTGCCCCAATCTATGTCCGTCACGAAGTGGTGCATAACCGCTATGTAGTGGACAGCCTGCGTCAGCGCGGTGCGATTTTCATTGAGCAAATCAATGAAGTGCCTGATGGCTCGATCCTGATTTTTTCCGCTCACGGTGTTTCTCAGGCAGTGCGTGCTGAAGCCAAAGCACGTGAGCTGACCATGCTGTTTGACGCGACGTGTCCGCTGGTGACCAAGGTGCATATGGAAGTGGCGCGCGCCAGCCGTAAAGGTACAGAAGCGATTCTGATTGGTCATGCCGGGCATCCGGAAGTGGAAGGCACGATGGGCCAGTACAGCAATCCGCAAGGAGGAATGTACCTGGTGGAGTCACCGGCAGATGTCTATAAATTACAGGTTAAGGACGAAAATAATCTGTGCTTTATGACCCAGACCACGTTGTCTGTGGATGATACGTCTGAAGTGATTGATGCCCTGCGCGATCGTTTCCCAAAGATTATCGGCCCGCGCAAAGATGACATCTGCTACGCGACGACTAACCGTCAGGAGGCCGTGCGTAATCTGGCTGATGATGCTGACGTTGTGTTGGTGGTGGGTTCGAAAAACTCCTCTAACTCCAACCGGCTGGCTGAGCTGGCACAACGCGTTGGCGTGCCTTCCTATCTGATTGACTCTGCTGCGGATATTCAGGAAGCCTGGCTTAAAGATGCAAAACGCATTGGTTTAACTGCCGGTGCTTCTGCTCCAGATATTCTGGTGCAGGATGTTATCAGTAAGCTGAAAGCTTTTGGCTGCGCGGAGGTGATTAACATGGAAGGGCGCGAGGAAAATATCGTGTTCGAAGTGCCGAAAGAGCTACGGGTTGATATCAAACAGATCGACTAACTCTTTCTAAACCGCGACCGTTATGTGTAATGGGATGCCCTTTAACCGGCATCTTGTGGCGTTAGGCGTGATGCTGGCCTAGCGGCAAAAAGACAAAGTGATTGGGCGGGATTTTGCGCTGGTGGGGTTTGACGATATTTCAGAAGCGTCGCTGGTGCAGCCTGCTCTGACGACGGTTTCCGTCGCCGCCCGTGAAATTGGGCGCAAGGCAGGGGAATTGCTGTTCAGTCGAATTCAGGGAAAGGATGAGCCGCCAAAACGCGTCATATTGCCGCCCTCGCTGGTGATCCGGGAATCCTGCGGGGCAGCGCGACTTTAGTGACCTAAAGGCCTAATCCAGTTTACAGGCGGAACAGATTCTGCGGAGTGCCGACGGTCGCCGTCTGCACATGCAATACGGCGCCGTCTAATTCACCGGGTGCCGCCAGACCTTTGCGGGCTGAAGTGATAAACAGTTCGCTCATATCCGGGCCGCCGAAGGTGCAGCTACTGGGCTGCGTCACCGGAACCGCAAGGGTATCCAGCGTCAGTAATTCCCCCTGATTGATCTGTTGGCGCAATAAACATTTCCCGCCCCAACAGGCAGTGATCAACAGCCCGTCCTGAGACACAGCGGAACCGTCAGGCGTTTTATCTCCCGAAGAAAAACAGGAGATCTTCAGCGGATTAATCCGCCGTGCATTGGCCGAGTAAAAACGTTTTTTCATGCTGTCAGCAAACCAGACTTTCCCTTCATGCCACGCCAGCGTATTCGTGATCCCGATGTTATCCATCATCAGCAAAGGCTTTTCATCGCCCGTTTCATAACGGTACCACGCGCCGATTGCCTGCTCTTCTTTGAGGTCCATGGTACCAAACCACAGCGAACCATCGGGCGCGATCGCGGCCTCGTTAGGGCGGGTGCCTTCTGTGCCGGCGTAATCACACAGTTGTTCTGTTTTGCCGAAGGCGTAATCGTACAAATGTAACCCGTCTTGTGAGACCAGTAAAAATCGGTTCAATGTGTCTGTCAGCAGCACTGCACTGGTCAGGGTTAGCAGTTTGCGCGTTTCAGTTTTCTGCTGAGAGGGCCAGTATCGCAGTAGTTTCATATTAAGAATATCGACCCACAGCAACGACTGCGTGCGCTGGCACCAGACCGGGGTTTCACCTAGATCGGCACGATAATCATCAATGGCGGTGAAAGCAGAACGTAAAAATGCGGACATGCGTCATTCTCCTGCAAGCGGTTAACGCTGAATCAGTGGCTGATAGTCAGTCTAGTCTGGCTTTGGTCGAAGAGGATAGGGGAATAGGTGTAAAAATAATGCTAAAAAAAGGCCGTCTGCTGTCAATAACCTAAAAAGGTGATCACGGCAAAACGGCCAGAGAGGTTACGGAATTAGAAGTCGTATCTCAGGCGAACCAGATTCATATCACCACGGTCGTCCGTGGTAGAAGTGAACACATGTTCGTAGTCCACACGGAAGCCATAATCCATCTGGAAGGAGATGCCGAGGCCATTATCGATACGCTGATAATCACGCCCTGTCACATAGCTCAGACGGTCGCCCATGAAGTACGGCTGGATGGTTTTAACCGCGTACTGATTGATTGGGAAGGTGTAACCGAGGAAGTATTCAATGCCGTAAGCGTCACCCGCGAAGTAATCGTCATCGGATTTTTGCTTGGTGGTCAGGAAGTTATGGTAGTAACCGCCACCCAGTGAGGTGGTCCAGTTGCCTGGTTTCCAGCTTAACGCTGTACCGATGATGCTTTGGTCATAGTCGGTTGAACTATGTTGACCAGGGTTTTTCATCTCTGCGTCGGTGTAGTTATACGCCGTACCCCAGGTCAAATCTTTCGTGATGTGATAATCCACACCAACAGAACCGCCACCTTTACGCTTGTAACGCAGGCCGTCGCCGGTCAGTAAATCGGTATCTGCAAACAGGTAAGAAGCATAGATGTCAGCATCGCCGAAAGTATTTTTGTATTTCAGCTGCTTACGCGAACGGTAAGAACCATCATAGTCACCATTTACGCCGTTGCCCGGCGCCTGAGCCAACATGTCGTAGTCCCAGATATCGGTTTTGGCACCGACCACATCGTAGTACACGCTATTTTGCTGACCAAAAGTGAGCTGGCCGTAGGTTTTGCTTTTAAGGCCGGTGTAGAGCATACGACGACTGGTGTTACGCGCATTGTCCGCGTAGTGATCATCCCAGTCGAACAGTGCCGGGAAGTTTACGCCCAGTTCGTAGTAGCTGACCCAGCTGATGTCATCAAACAGATAGTAATCAGCGGAGAAACGAAAACGAGAGCCGCCGTCAAAACCGTTATTTTTATAGGAACCTTTGTCTTTTCCGCCGGTTTCCATATTCCACTGCGGGCGAATACTGCCGCCGACCTGGAAATTCAGGCGGCTGAGTAAATCATCAGGTTTAGGATCTTGTTTAATTAACGTGATTTCCGCATGTGCTGCGAAAGCAGTACAGCCGAGGATCAGGCTGGCAGCAGCCCCTTGTGTGAATCTGTTTAATTTGGATTTCATGTAAAACTCCCTGTGCCAAAACGTTGCTCAAAACAAAAAAAAAGGGTTTTGCGACAATCCGTTCTGGCCGGATTTCTTATTATCCCCTCACATCGTGGTAAGGGTGTTAGACGCACCATCGCTTTCGCCATGAAGCTGGCTAAAAAATAACTTTCGTGGGTTAAAGTTAGCGAGCTATTTATTATCATATTCATTAATTTAATCAATTCAAATTTTGCATGTATAAAGCGAAAAGAATGATAAAGATCGGGGAAAATGAGCGGGTGACGATTTTATGGTCAAATCACGTCAGGTATTGTGCCAATGCACAGGTGTGGGCGTCGCAGGCGGGTAGTAAAGGCAGAGGTAAAGGACGTATTATTCGGCAGGAAAAGTAAAGGTGTACTGATAACGTTCTGGCGGGAATAATCATGCACTTTTTTGCATGATTATTCGAAAAGTGACCTCGGGCCGGACTGGTTGCTTATTAACATAAAGTCGCAGACTAAGTAACCAAAATGCCGATGTATTTTACTGATGTTAACCGGCCTGTATCATAATTTTCTAATTATGCGGCAATTTTGCTGGCTCCGTTGCTGGGGGGTCGTTAACCTGAAACTGCTTCAAGGCAGAACATATCTATTAAGAGAGACAATATGAGTAACGCTGATATCCGCATGGCCATTGCGGGCGCCGGTGGCCGCATGGGCCGGCAGCTGATTCAGGCTGTATCACAGGCTGAAGGTGTGGTGCTTGGCGCGGCCCTTCAGCGCAAAGGTTCTTCCCTGGTTGGCACTGATGCCGGTGAGATGGCGGGTGTGGGCCGGTTAAATGTGAAGGTTAGCGACAGTCTGGATGCTGTTGTGGATGATTTTGATATTTTGATCGATTTCACCCGTCCGGAAGGGACGCTGGCCTACCTTGAATTTTGTCAGAAACATCAGAAAGCTATCGTTATCGGCACTACGGGCTTTGATGATGCTGGTAAGGCCGCAATTGCACAGGCAGCGACCGCTATTCCAGTGGTTTTCGCTGCGAACTTTAGCGTTGGCGTCAATGTGGTGCTGAAGTTGTTGGAGAAAGCCGCCAAAGTGATGGGTGACTATACCGATATCGAAATCGTGGAAGCTCACCATCGCCATAAAGTCGATGCGCCATCGGGCACGGCGCTGGCAATGGGGGAAGCTATCGCCGGTGCGCTGGGGCGTGATCTGAAAGAGTGTGCGGTTTATGCCCGCGAAGGTTATACCGGTGAGCGTGATCCGAAATCCATTGGTTTCGCGACCATCAGGGCCGGTGATATCGTGGGCGAACATACCGTTATGTTTGCCGATATTGGCGAGCGGGTTGAGATAACCCACAAGGCTTCCAGTCGAATGACTTTCGCAAATGGCGCAGTAAAAGCCGCTGTTTGGCTTTCATCGCAAAAAGCGGGTTTTTATGACATGAAAGATGTGCTTGGATTGGATGATTTATAGTTTTTATACACCATCGTGATGTGGTTGTTTTAATCATAATGTTTTGATAAAAGGGCGGTTCCTTGATTGCCCTTTTCTTTTTTTTATTTTTATGGGTGTTTGGATTGATTTTCTTATCCAAGATTGTGATTGTTGCTGTTTTCTCCTTTTATTATGACCGTGGCGATTAAAAAACGTCCACCATGCTCCTTTGAGTCTTCAATAACTCCCTTTTTTTTCCATTTTTCAGATAAGGCCCTTCGCAAACGGTTACTAAGTACAGATAGGCTACTCTTTTATGGCTGTAGGGCATGGTTTTCACCGAGTTCAGCAAAATAGACAGAAATAATGGTGCTTTTGGTAGACAAAGCTGACTGCCATCATTAGAATGCGCCCAATTTGCCGAAAATTGTCTTAGGGGATGATTTTTGCATTGATTTAGATCGGTTAATCTGAATTAATATGCAAATAATATGATTGATTATTCCTGGAGGATGCTTTGATAAAGTCAGCGCTATTGGTTCTGGAAGACGGAACCCAATTCCACGGTCGGGCCATCGGGGCAGAAGGAACGGCAGTGGGGGAAGTGGTCTTCAATACGTCGATGACCGGTTATCAAGAAATCCTTACTGATCCCTCCTATTCCCGCCAGATCGTCACCCTCACTTATCCCCATATCGGCAATGTCGGCACTAACGCCGCTGATGAAGAATCCTCTGCAGTACACGCTCAGGGCTTGGTTATCCGTGATTTACCTCTTATAGCCAGCAACTACCGCAGTACTGAAAACCTCTCGGATTACCTCAAACGTCACAACATTGTTGCCATCGCTGATATTGATACCCGCAAACTGACCCGCGTGCTGCGTGAAAAAGGCGCACTAAACGGCTGCATTATTGCTGGTGATGCCGTGGACGCTGGACTGGCACTGGAAAAGGCTAAAGCTTTCCCAGGTCTGAAAGGGATGGATCTGGCAAAAGAAGTCACCACCCGCGAAGCCTATAGCTGGCAGCAAGGTAGCTGGACGCTGGAAGGTGAGTTACCGCAGGCTAAAACAGCCGAAGAGTTGAAGTTCCACGTGGTGGCCTACGATTACGGCGCTAAGCGCAACATCCTGCGCATGCTGGTGGATCGCGGCTGCCGCCTGACCGTGGTACCGGCGCAGACCCCGGCAGAAGACGTTCTGAAGCTGAATCCGGACGGTATCTTCCTCTCCAACGGACCGGGCGACCCGGAGCCGTGCGACTACGCCATCGACGCCATCAAAGCCTTCCTTGAAACCGATATTCCGGTATTTGGCATCTGCCTTGGCCACCAGTTACTGGCGCTGGCGAGCGGTGCGAAAACCCTAAAGATGAAGCTCGGCCATCACGGCGGCAACCATCCGGTTAAAGATCTCGATAACAACGTGGTGATGATCACGGCACAGAACCACGGCTTTGCGGTTGATGAAACTAACCTGCCAGCCCATCTGCGCGTGACGCATAAATCCCTGTTCGACCACACTGTACAGGGCATTCACCGCACGGATAAAGCGGCGTTCAGCTTCCAGGGACACCCTGAAGCGAGCCCTGGTCCGGGCGATGCCGCACCGCTGTTTGATCACTTTATCGAACTGATTGAGCAATACCGTTCTAACGCCACTCATGTAGGCAAATAAGTCAGGAGCACGAACAAAAATGCCAAAACGTACAGACATAAAAAGCATCCTGATCCTCGGCGCTGGCCCGATTGTTATCGGTCAGGCCTGTGAGTTTGACTATTCTGGTGCTCAGGCTTGTAAAGCCCTGCGTGAAGAGGGCTACCGCGTTATTCTGGTCAACTCCAACCCAGCTACAATCATGACCGACCCGGAAATGGCCGATGCGACTTACATTGAGCCCATCACCTGGGAAGTGGTTCGCAAGATTATTGAGAAAGAGCGTCCCGACGCCGTACTGCCCACCATGGGTGGCCAGACTGCGCTGAACTGCGCGCTGGAACTGGAACGGCAGGGCGTGCTGGCAGAGTTCGGTGTGACCATGATTGGCGCCACGGCTGATGCTATCGATAAAGCCGAAGACCGTCGCCGCTTTGATATTGCGATGAAGAAAATCGGCCTTGATACCGCACGTTCAGGCATTGCGCATACGATGGAAGAAGCGCTGGTTATCGCAGCTGACGTCGGTTTCCCGTGCATAATTCGCCCTTCATTTACCATGGGTGGGACCGGCGGCGGCATCGCGTACAACCGCGAAGAATTTGAAGAGATTTGCGAACGCGGTCTTGATCTCTCGCCAACCAAAGAGCTGCTGATCGATGAGTCGTTGATTGGCTGGAAAGAGTACGAGATGGAAGTGGTGCGTGATAAAAACGACAACTGCATCATCGTCTGCTCGATTGAAAACTTCGACGCCATGGGTATTCACACCGGTGACTCCATTACTGTCGCACCGGCGCAGACCCTGACCGACAAAGAGTACCAAATCATGCGTAACGCCTCGATGGCGGTACTGCGTGAAATCGGCGTTGAAACCGGCGGCTCCAACGTGCAGTTCTCGGTTAACCCGAAAAATGGCCGTCTGATTGTTATCGAGATGAACCCGCGCGTATCACGCTCTTCCGCGCTGGCCTCGAAAGCGACCGGTTTCCCGATTGCCAAAGTGGCAGCCAAACTGGCCGTCGGTTATACCCTCGATGAACTAATGAACGACATTACCGGTGGTAAAACCCCGGCCTCGTTCGAACCGTCCATCGACTACGTTGTGACTAAAATACCTCGCTTCAACTTTGAGAAGTTTGCCGGTGCTAACGACCGTCTGACCACGCAGATGAAATCCGTCGGCGAAGTGATGGCAATTGGCCGCACGCAGCAGGAATCCCTGCAAAAAGCGTTGCGCGGTCTGGAAGTGGGTGCCAGCGGTTTTGACCCGAAAGTGAATCTTGATGACCCGGAAGCGCTGACCAAAATTCGCCGTGAGCTGAAAGAAGCCGGTGCCGAGCGTATCTGGTACATCGCCGACGCCTTCCGTGCCGGGCTGTCAGTGGATGGCATCTTTAACCTGACTAACGTGGACCGCTGGTTCCTGGTACAGATTGAAGAGCTGGTGAAACTCGAAAATGAAGTGGCTGAAGGCGGCTTCAATATCCTGACGCCGGAATACCTGCGTATGCTGAAACGCAAAGGTTTTGCCGACCTGCGTCTGGCAACGCTGGTGGGCGTTTCTGAAAGCGAAGTCCGTAAGCTGCGCCATAAATACAATCTCCATCCGGTCTACAAGCGTGTGGATACCTGCGCGGCGGAATTCTCGACCGACACCGCCTACATGTATTCGACCTATGAAGAAGAGTGCGAATCCAACCCGACCAATGACAAACCGAAAATCATGGTGCTGGGCGGTGGTCCAAACCGCATCGGTCAGGGCATTGAATTCGACTACTGCTGCGTACACGCTTCACTGGCGCTGCGTGAAGACGGTTACGAAACCATTATGGTTAACTGTAACCCGGAAACCGTTTCAACCGACTACGACACGTCTGACCGTTTGTATTTCGAATCGGTGACGCTGGAAGACGTGCTGGAAATCGTGCGCATCGAGCAGCCGAAAGGCGTGATAGTGCAGTACGGTGGCCAGACTCCATTGAAATTGGCCCGTGAACTGGAGGCCGCTGGCGTGCCGATCATCGGTACCAGCCCTGATGCCATTGACCGTGCCGAAGACCGTGAACGTTTTCAACAGGCGGTTCACCGTCTGGGCCTGAAGCAACCCGCTAACGCCACTGTCTCGACCATTGAGCAAGCCGTTGAGAAAGCCGCTGGCTTGGGTTATCCGTTGGTAGTACGCCCGTCTTATGTCTTGGGTGGCCGCGCGATGGAAATCGTGTATGACGAAATCGACCTGCGTCGTTACTTCCAGAACGCCGTCAGCGTTTCCAACGACGCGCCGGTGCTGCTCGACCGTTTCCTGGATGACGCGGTAGAAGTCGATGTTGACGCCATCTGCGACGGTGAGCGCGTACTGATTGGCGGCATCATGGAGCATATCGAGCAAGCGGGCGTTCACTCCGGCGACTCAGCGTGTTCCCTGCCGTGCTACACACTGAGTAAGGAAATTCAGGATGTGATGCGTCAGCAGGTTGAGAAACTGGCGTTTGAACTTTGCGTTCGTGGCTTGATGAACGTGCAGTTTGCGGTGAAAAACAACGAAGTTTACCTGATTGAAGTCAACCCACGTGCTGCGCGTACCGTGCCGTTTGTCTCTAAAGCGACAGGCGTCCCTCTGGCGAAAGTCGCGGCCCGCGTCATGGCAGGTCAGACATTGGCTCAGCAGGGCATTACCGAAGAAGTGATCCCACCGTATTACTCGGTAAAAGAAGTGGTGCTGCCGTTTAACAAATTCCCGGGCGTTGACCCAATCTTAGGGCCAGAAATGCGCTCTACCGGGGAAGTGATGGGCGTGGGCCGTACCTTCGCAGAGGCCTTTGCTAAAGCGCAGTTGGGGAGTCAGTCCGGTATGAAAAAAGCCGGACGCGCACTGTTGTCGGTTCGCGATGGCGACAAAGCCCGCGTGGTGGATTTGGCCGCTAAACTGCTTAAACGCGGTTTTGAGCTGGATGCAACCCACGGCACTGCCGTCGTGCTGGGTGAAGCGGGGATAAACCCGCGTCTGGTGAACAAGGTGCATGAAGGCCGCCCACACATTCAAGACCGCATCAAAAACGGTGAATACGTTTATATCGTCAATACCACCGCCGGACGTCAGGCGATTGAGGATTCCAAACTGATTCGCCGCAGCGCCCTGCAGTATAAGGTTCACTATGACACCACGCTGAATGGTGGCTTTGCCACTGCGATGGCGTTGTCTTCTGACCCGACAGAGCAGGTGATTTCCGTGCAGGAAATGCACGCAAAAATCAGTAAATAAGCCCCTGTCTATTTAGCGCAGTGGCTAAGGCGCCCGTTCCCGAAAGGGGCGGGCGTTTTTTTATGTCTGGCAGATTTGAATGTTAAATATATTAATTAAATATGTTTAACATTCAAACTATATTGTTTATATATAATTTCTTTCATATGAAAGGGTTTTTAACGTAACTCATTATTTTAGATCGATATTTATAGTTAATGTGATGGGTGTCATAAGGTTTCTATGTTTAATAATTGTTAAGTATTTGCGTCTGATTTTATACTCGAAGCCTTGGTTAGTTCACATTGAGAATTAACCTTTCTTGCTGCGCTTCCAGTCAAAAATGAGGAATTTCACATGCACAAAGCCCCTGTCAGCCTTCTGGCGTTACTCATCGGTGCGGTTCTTGCGCCGATATCACAGGCAGCACTTCCCGGAAAGCCGACTCTCGGTGCGGATGAGACGACGTTTTCTATCATTGACATCGATCAGTCAGCCACAGCCTATAACCAGCTGGTCAAAGTGAAGAATGCTGCAGATGTCACCGTCACCTGGAATTTATGGACAGGCGATGTGGGGCAGACGGCCAAGGTGTTACTCAATGGTGCTCAGGTCTGGAGCGGCCCGTCCGGGGCGGCAGGTAGCGCCGTTTTCGCCGTGAACAAAGGTGGGCGCTATCAGTTGCAGGTTGCGTTGTGTAACAGCGAAGGCTGTACCAGCAGTGATGCCAAACAAATTGTGGTGGCGGATACGGACGGCAGTCATTTGTTACCGTTAACCGGCGGCCTGAAAGAAAATAACCAACCCTATAGCAACAAGTCCGGCAAGGTCGTTGGCGCTTATTTTGTGGAATGGGGGGTTTACGGTCGTGGTTTTCCGGTTGATAAAATCCCTGCACAAAACCTGACGCATATTCTGTATGGCTTTACACCAATTTGCGGTGGAGACGGGATTAACGACAGTTTGAAAAGCATTGAGGGCAGTTTTCAGGCCTTACAACGCGCTTGCGCCGGGCGTCAGGATTTTAAAGTTGCGATCCACGATCCCTGGGCTGCGGTGCAGATGCCTCAGCAAGGCGTCAGTGAATATTCAGCGCCCTACAAAGGTAATTTTGGTCAACTGATGGCGCTGAAACAAGCCTATCCGAACCTGAAAATAATCCCGTCCATCGGCGGCTGGACGTTGTCTGATCCGTTCTTTTTCATGAAGGATAAAGCCAAACGGGACGTCTTCGTCGCATCGGTGAAAGAGTTCCTGCAAACCTGGAAGTTCTTCGACGGCGTGGATATTGACTGGGAGTTTCCGGGCGGTGGCGGCGAGAATCCTGCACTGGGCAGCACGACCGATGGTGATACCTATGTACAACTGATGAAAGATCTGCGGGCGATGCTTAATGAATTGTCTGCCCAAACCGGAAAAACGTATGAATTGAGTTCGGCGATCAGTGCCGGTCGGGACAAAATTGACAACGTGGATTATCGCGGGCCTGTCCTGAAAATTGTGTAAATGCTTATATTCCGATAACGTCTTAAACCAAAAAAGGATATGAGCAATGGCTAAGAAGACCCGATTACCTGACACTCCTCAGCAGGCAATGTTACGACAGGTCACTGCTGAACTGGCAAAAGATATCAAAACTGAGGCCGACCTCAGCAATATCCTCAACCAGTTCGTTAAAATGACCGTGGAAGCCGCCTTGG